>JAPMTR010000091.1 GCA_026552975.1 Candidatus Methanoperedens sp. | reverse complement strand
GTTGATTATTTTGTGTTTTTCTTGAGTGGGAGAAACCTACAAAATAAAATAATAAGTAATATATTTAAAATGTCCCAAGACTAACTTGACGCTATGGGATTTATTTAGCGTTATAAGCACCTATTTATATTGAACTGCCATTATAGAGTTTCGGTATCATGTCTTTATCTTCCAAGCTTCATTCAAGATCACATCCTGCAATATTCCTGGTAGCATTAGGGGTAGCTGTGATCATGATCTCTCCTTTTATAACGCCACTATTAATTGCGGCCATTACCACGTATATATTAAGACCGATCGTAAAAAAGCTTGGATCCGATAAATTATTATCCCGGGTCGCCATCGCAAGTTTGATTTTTGTAATTGCGCTTCCCCTGGCATTTTTATTTTCTTATGTGTCAACAAATGTGGGCCAGATCCCTGGTGATATAATCGGTCTTGGTGATAAGTTAACGGCTATAATTTCATCTTTTTCCGAACAAATTTCAGATGCGGGAATGGGCACATACACGAATTTGCCTGTCGGGGCATCTGAAATAACTGCTTCCCTTACCTCATTTGGCCTGGGGATCGCCTCAGATCTTATGACAAGTATCCCTATGCTGCTCCTTGATTTTGTGATATATCTCTATGCGACATATTATTTCATGAGCTATGGACATAAAGCAGTTGATTCTATCAGGTCTTATGCTTCCACACTTCAAAAGGAAGATGAACAATTTATTTCAAGCATCATGAAAGGGCTTAAGAAAAGTTTTGATGTCCTTGTCATGTCATATGTTACTATGTCTTTTATAGTGTTTGTATTATCCCTTATCGGATATTATATTTTTGGAGTTCCTCATGCATTTGTTCTTGCAGTTCTTACCGGATTGTTCGGTTTCCTGCCAGTTTTTGGGACATGGATGGTCTATGTGCCGGCAGCAGCCTATATGTATTACATAGGAAATACATTTTCAGCTATCGGAGTACTCGTTTTTGGCATTGCTGTATTGACGATCTTCCTTCCTATGTTCCTTCAGCCATATTTAGGATCAAAACAATCTGATGTGAGCCCTCTTACGATATTCCTGGGTTTTTTCTCTGGTCCGATTATTTTCGGGGCTAAAGGTATCCTCCTGGGACCAATTATATTAGTTGTTGTCAATACAATTATCTATGAATATATGGAATTCAGGATCGAAAATGAAAAGAATGCTTTAGATTATGATTAACTCCTAAAATTCCAACATCCCATTTATCTCAAATCGCATCTTACTGGTATAATTATATAGGCTTTCAATGTCTTTAATCCTTTTTTTCGAAAGCGACCGAAGCTTTGACCTGATAACAGTATCTGGCAAAATACCATAATTGGAGAGATGTTGTGTGATCTTTCGTGCCATAAGACCGCCTTTACTATCCCAATCTGTGAGAATAATAATGCCATTCTTGTGTTTTGAAAGCATATCAGTGAATTCAAGTAATGGCTGTTGCGAAGCTAATCTTATTTCCCCATTTATCCCCAGAAGGCGCAGGGATCTCATATCTTTTCGTCCTTCTACGACAATAATTGCACCGCCTTCTGAAAGCTCCTGGAGTTCCAGGATAAGCTCTTCAAGTTTTACGAGCCGCTCCCGATCTTCGATATCACCTGATTTCGTTCTCATTTTCAAGTATTTTCAAAATATCTTCAGCTTGAGCCTGGATGATCTTCACAGTTTTTTTGCTGTTAGTCGAGCCAAAGATCAGTTCTACGTTCCTGGAATGGACTTTGAACAGGTCAGATAGGAATGACAGGAGTTCAGCATTGGCTTTTCCTTTTTGCGCTCTTTCAGAAAGTCTTATTTCGATGCGCTTTCGCCAGGGATTGTATCCTTTGATCGCGGTTTCCTTTGATCCTGCCGAGATATCAAGTTCCAGGATGACATCCTCTTCAACCTGCCTGACCGCGTCTTTCATTGATATAGATTGGTTTTTCGAACATATTAATTTTGGCGGGGAATTTTTCAAGTTTCAATTCCATCAAGTTCCCTCAAATAATTCTCCATTTCATCTATTTTTTCCAAAATTCTATCATTATCCAATTTCATCATCCCAATTTAACTCTAACGCGTTCCATTACTTGCTTATGGTACTCCACGGTGAGCCTTTTATATCTTTCATATTCCATGTCATTGATCTTTGAAAGTGTTATTACATGATACATATCCTGCGTGTATAGCACCTTTCCTTCGAGAAAAATCCTTTTTCGAATATAAACTGGCAATTCATCTATGAATGAAATATCGATATTTTCTGGAATAGAATTGTTAAGGGAAATTCTCTCTTTGAGTGTAATTTCAACATCAGGTTTTGGAATAACGCATATATCTATGTCGCTTTTTTCTTTTTCAGTTCCTTTTGCCTTTGATCCAAAAAGAATGATCGAATGAACTAATCTGGAACTCTTGAGTTTAAGGATAACATCATTGAGGTCAATATTTGATTCCTTCTGGTTTATAATTATTTAAAGACTGGCTCTTTTATTACATCATTTTTTCGCTCTAAATCTTTTTAGCAATAGCAGAGATCATATGCCTCATATACAACTTCCCCTTAAATCGTTTTTCTTTCCTGGTCTCGATAATCCTGCAGAAAAAATCATTTAACTGTCCCTCTATCTCATCTTTATCAAAATAATGATAAACGATCCCGTTCACTCTTGAAAAAGTATCAGGTTCAACCTCTACACCTCCATATCGCATATCATCTTTCCCGAACACTTCCATGAACAGGAGCCCTCCATCGATTAATACACGCCTGAACTCACCTATCGCAGATTCCCTCTCTTTAGCCAGAAGATGCTGAAGCACACCATAACACCAGACAATATCAAAAGAACCATCAGTAAAAGGCAACTGGAAAATATTTCCTGCCAGGATGTCAATATCAGCATCACGGGATTTGCTGCTTTCCTCCAACATTCTCAAAGCCTTAAGCGAAACATCCATTCCCACAACATCAAACCCCCGCATCTTCAGGGGAAGCGAATATTTCCCGCTTCCGCAGCCTGCATCCAGGAGCCATCCTTTTTTTGGGGCGGTTTCATCAAGCATTTCAAGTGAGTAATGGCCTTTCCAGATGCTTTTTTTGTACTCATTTTCCCATGCTTTGATATGATTTAACATGAAATTGGAGACTCCAAAAGTTTTTTTGTTTAAATGGAAACGATTATCCGCGAAGATCCGCGCAATCAGCGTCATCCGCGTTCTATTAGCTTTTCCGACTAAATTCAATGTATGGATACTGGAACTATTATAATGTATGCCAGCAATCTTTGCATGATGAAAACAGTAATGACAATAGCTGGAGTGGACTCAGGCGGAGGGGCTGGCATAGCCGCAGATCTAAAGACATTTTCAGCGTTTGGGGTGCACGGAACATGCGTAATAACATCTCTCACAGCCCAGAACACAAAAGGAGTACTGAACTCCCTAGATACTCCAGTTGAGTTCATCAAAGAACAGTTCGATGCCGTTACCGGTGATATAAAGATCGATTACACAAAGACCGGCATGCTTTCATCCCCTGATATTGTACGAAAGGTCGCTGGTCTCATAAAAAAGGAGAAAATACCTCTTGTTATAGATCCTGTCATGTCAGCAGAAGCAGGTGGATCGCTCCTTGCCCACGACGCTGTCAGGGTTTTGATCGAGGAATTAATACCACTTTCGGATGTAATTACCCCGAATACCTATGAAGCTCAGAAGCTATCCGGCATCAGGATAAACGATATCACAGATGCGCGAAATGCTGCGAAAAAAATATATGAACTTGGAGCAAAAGCTGTCATTGTAACCGGGGGGCATCTCAAAGGAACAGATGTTCTTTATTCTAATGAAGAATTTACTATAATAGAAGGAAATCTGATAAAAGGCGGCACTCACGGCTCAGGTTGTACTCATTCTGCTGCCATAACAGCGCAGCTGGCAAAAGGAATTTCTCTCAAAGAGGCTGCACGTTTTGCAAAAGATTTTGTTGAACAGGCAATATCAAGAAGTATTGCGATCGGGAATGGTGCGGCGCCTGTAAACCAGATTGGATCTATCCTTGAAGAGGCAGGAAAGTACAATGTTTTGAAAAATGTTGGAGAAGCTGTTGAAATGATCGAAAATTGCAGGGATTTCTCCGATCTAATCCCTGAGGTCGGGTGCAATATTGCTATGGGCATCCCTGGTGCAGCTTCGGTTTCAGACATTGCTGCTGTCCAGGGAAGGATCGTGAGGTTTAAAAATGCACCTCATGCCGTTGGATGTGTTGCATTTGGCGCCAGCAGCCACATTGCACGGATCGTGTTGACAGCTATGCATTATAACAATTCAATGAGGGCAGCGATTAACATCAGGTATTCAGAAGAAGCCATCCAGGCATGCAAAGAGCTCGGTTTCAGTGTCGGATCATTCAGCAGAGAGGATGAACCAGAAGGAGTTTCCACAATGGAATGGGGTGTATCAGAGACGATAAAGAGGGCCGGCAGAATTCCTGATATTATTTATGATAAAGGTGGGGTCGGGAAAGAAGCCATGATCCGGGTCATTGGGCGTGATGCAATTGATGTTGCAGGCAAAGCTATGCGAATAGCATTGAAGGAGATTTCAAACTGATCTCATCATCTCATTTTCCCGATGAGTAACATTTATTAATGGGTTTGGATATATTGGAATCCAGTGAAGCATTTGGTTCGTAAACTCCACTCAAGATCAACAAGAATTGTTTTTTACAGTGATTATAGTTATTAATATATTCTATTATATTTATGAAAATTTTTAAAAATAAACCGGAGGTTAAAGCTTGAAGTATTGTGTAGACTGCAAATACTTCTCAACAAAAGTAAAAGGCAGCAACAGGGAACAATATGATGGTTCCTGCAGCCGTATTAAGAAAAATGTGTATGAAACCAATCTTGGATGCAAAGAATTCAATGAAGAAAGACTTTAGACGCTATTGAATCAGATCCTTGCGATTGGTGTTTTCTTATTAACGTATGCACTGATAGTTGTAAAGCCAGGAAAGATCAATGAAGCGCATGCAGCCCTGATCGGTGCGATACTTTCTTTTATTTTTTTACTCAAACCGCACCAGATACTCGAAGCGCTCGGAATTTCTACGATTGAAATGCCACAGCCTCTTGTAACAACATGGAATGTTGTCATAATTCTTGCTACATTGATGGTGATCTCAAGTCTTCTTGATGAATATGGCTTTTTCGAATACTGCGCTAAAAAAGCCATCAATGCTTCGAAGAACAGCGGCCAGAGGCTGTTTTTAAATACATATCTTGTTGTCTCCTTTATAGCGCTATTAGCTGGTAATGATGTGGTCATCCTGACTACAACCCCAATAATCCTGATTTTTTGCCGGAATGCCAGGATCGATCCCAAACCCTATATGTATGCCTCCTTTTTTGCAGCCAACACTTTTTCAATGCCTCTCTATATCGGAAATCTGACAAATATCCTGATAGGGGACAGTTTCGGGCTTGATTATTTCGGATTTACAAGATACATGTTCCTTCCCACATTAGCAGCAGCTTTTGTGAACTACCAATTATTGAAATATATTTTCAGGAGGCAGATACCTGAAACCTTCAGTACGGATGAAAATGTCGATGCGGTCATAAAAAATAAACCTCTCGTTACGCTTGGACTTGCTGTCCTATCCGGGGTCATTATTTTTGGAGGCATTGCAAATTATTACAATATTCCCATCTCCATCGTGACCCTTTCAGGGGCCATGATCTTGCTCTTGGCAGAGAGACGCATACCACACAGGTTAAAAAAGGTCTCATGGAATGTAGTGTTCTTTGTTATAGGCCTTTTCATAGTGGTAAAAAGCCTGGATGCAAGCGGAGTAAACACAAGGATTGGAGAAATAGTATTTTCAGGACTGAGTGATAATATTTTCGTTGCGACCTATTTTGTTTCACTTTTATCAGCCCTTATGTGCAATCTTGTGAATAATATTCCCATGACAGCCATGATGCTTTCGATAATCCAGCAAGCAGGGCTTTCGCCTGATATGAATACGGCAATGGCATACTCACTCGTCATAGGTTCGAATCTTGGCGCCAATTTTACCACTTTCGGGGCGCTTGCGGGGATACTCTGGCTTGAAAGTGCCCGCAGGTATGGATGGAATACCAAGATGACAGACCTACTGAAGATCGGTTTGTTCGTTACTCCTGTAGCTATCCTGGGAGCAAATATAGTGCTTGCGATCGAACTTTCGATTTGATTTTTTCAATGAGAGTTATATATACCCGGTTCATAAATCTCCATGGGGTGCAGGGGTTGAACAATATTATCAATACTATGTTGCAAACGCTTATGGTTAAACTGACTCCAAACAAGGAACAGCATGGTGCTATCCTTGAAACGATGCATAGATTTAACGAACAACGGATAGTAGCATGTAATGAAGTCAAAGCCGTTATAGGAATTGAGGTGGAGCATAGTTACAAACCTCTATTGGAATCTGGTGGCAACATGCCCCCAGCCTTTAGGTGGGGGTAGTATTGACTTCCAGTAATACAGTAGATATATATCTCTTTAAGTTGTACTCGAATCCCACTTAAGGTGATATTATGAATTTTATCGTGAAAGGAACTTTCAAAGCAGGAAAAAAATACGAACCCTTTACAAAAAAGATAACAACATTGAATAAGAACCTTGCGTCTGAAAAGGTATTTTCCCTTCTGGGAAGTGAACACAGGGTAAAACGCAGTCTTGTCAAAATAACATCTGTAGAAGAGGCAAAAGAATGAGCGGAGCATTGACTCAGCAGCAGCTTGGGGAATTATCGGAAAAGCACCAGGTTTACAGGAATCAGGCTGAATCAATCTCCCAGCAGATCAATGTAGTCGGTATCACCATAAAAGATGTAGAAACTGCATTAACTACTATCACGGCCTTAAAGGATGAATCCGCAGGGACTGAAACGCTTGTCCCGATAGGTTTTGGCTCTTTTGTGAAAGCTAATCTTGTAAATACTGATACCATTGTTGTCGGTGTCGGCGCAGGGATTAGCGTTGAAAAGAACATCGAAGAAGCAATGTCATTCCTGGAAAAAAGAAAGGATGAACTTATAAAATACCAGGAACAATTAAATAATACGATCTCAAAACTTGCCCAGGAACTCCAGCACATCGAAAAATTGGTCCAAAAACACCAGCAATCACAGCAGCCTATGCATGCTGAATAGATCATCACAACATGTTTGATAAACTTAAACAAAAGCTTGGCGGATTTAAGAAAGCACTGGGGAGTGTTTTAGAAAGTAAAGAGAAAGAAGCTATAAAGACTGAAGTTCAGGGTAAAATTGAAGAGAGCCTGAAGGTTCAGGAAACATCAACAGCTGAAAAAGTTTCTCCGTTAATTCAGGAAAAAGCCCCCGAAAAAGTCGGCATTATTGGCAAGATAAAAGCAGCAGTTTTTGAACAGGAGTTCATAATAGGCGACAGCGGCCTGAAGGATCATTTGTGGGAACTTGAAATGGCGCTTCTTGAAAGCGATGTAGCGTTGCCAGTTGCTGAGAAGATCGTCGAATCTGTGAAGATAGAACTTGTTGGAACCCGAAGAAAGATCGGTTCTGACACAGGAAAGATAGTGGAAGAAGCCCTCAGGAAGTCCATACTCAAAGTTATCTCTGTTGAGTCCTTCGATTTTGATGCGTTCGTCAAGAAAACACCTAAACCTGTAAGCATTGTTTTTGTAGGAGTGAACGGGACAGGCAAGACCACGACCGTTGCAAAAATGGCAGACCGGTTTAAAGCACAGGGATATTCAATCGTCATAGCTGCAGGAGATACCTTTCGCGCCGGAGCTATCGAACAGATAGACCGACACGCAGAAACACTTGGAATAAAGATCATCAAGCACCAGGAAGGGGCCGACCCGGCAGCAATTATTTATGATGCGATCCAGTTCGCAAAAGCCAAACATAAGGATATCGTGCTTGCAGACACAGCTGGCAGGCTTCACACGAACATCAACCTGATGGACCAGCTAAAAAAGGTTTGCAGGGTTAATAATCCAAGTCTTATTATTTTTGTAGATGAAGCAATAGCAGGAAACGATGCGGTAGAGCGCGCAAAGATGTTCAATGATGCTGTTCCGTTCCATGGAAGCATTCTTACAAAAGCAGACGCAGATTCAAAAGGAGGCGCTGCAATTTCGATCTCATATACTACAGGAAAACCGATCATGTTCCTGGGGATCGGACAGACCTATAAGGATCTTGTGAAGTTCGAACCACAGTGGTTGATCGATCGGCTGTTTGAATGATCATTCGATCAATACCACCTCAACTTCTTCACCACCATTAAGACCTTCAACATTTTCAGGCAGTATCACAAAACCGTCAGCTTTTGACACAGAACTTAATATCCCAGCACCTGATGTTGCAAGTGGAATGGCTTTTCCATTCTCTAATCTGACCCTGGCAAATGTTTTATACCCCGTCCTTCCTGATATCTTTTCAGAAAGCACAGCGCGAACGATGCGATCAGGATCATCCGGGATATTTCCCAGCTTCCTTATTGCTGATCTTGCAAAATAGAACAGCGCAACGATACCTGCGACCGGGTATCCGGGCATGCAGACAACCGGTTTTCCTTCTATGATGCCAAGCGCAGTTGGTTTACCAGGACTTATCCCCACACCATGCACAAGCAATTTTCCTATCGATTCTACAACTGCAGGGACATAATCGCGTTTTCCCACAGAAGTCCCGCCGCTTGTTATGATCATATCTGCATCAAGATTTGACAGGATCGCTTCTTTTATCAGACCAGGAGAATCTGTCACGATCTTAAGCGCCCTCACATCAAAGCCCCATTTTTTGAAATACAATGAAGCCATCAGACCATTCGTCTCATAGACCTCTCCTGCTTTTAAGTCCTTTTTATTTCTGGGTACCAGTTCCTCTCCTGTTGGAATTATCACAACAAGAGGCTTCCTGAAAACTTTTAAATTATCAATACCAAGAGAAGCAAGAACAGCGATATCGCACGGACGTAGCCTGTGGCCACTTTTTTGAATAAGTTCACCTTTACTTACATCTTCACCAATTTCACCCACGTTCTTAAAGGGGTGGATCTGGGCAAAGATCTCCACATTATCGGCGCGAATTTGCGTATCTTCGATCATAACGACCGCATCCGCACCTTCTGGCATTGGTGAACCGGTATGAACTCTTACGCATACTCCTTTGTCCATTTCATTTGCTGATCTTAGCATAACTGGCGAACCTGATCCTGCGCCCAGCGTGTCCGAAGCAATAACCGCAAAACCATCCATGGCCGCTCTCCTGTAATGAGGAACATCAACCGTTGCCGTGATATTTTCTGCTATTATCCTTCCATCGCAGTCTTCAATGGGTAAAACTTCTATTTCTGTAATTGGAGAAAAATAATTAAGAAATAATTCCTTTGCCTCATCTGCATTGGTCCTTTTCTTGAACATCATCCACCTGACACCGGGGGAAATATCGCTACTTCATCCCCATTTTTAAGAGAACTTTCAAGCAAGGCAGGTCCAATAACATTTTCCCCGTTTAGGAAAATATTTACATAAGGTTGCAGATCACCATCTTTGAATAGCATATTTTCAAGACCGGGGTATTTGCCGCATATTTTTTCAAGTACATCCTTGACACTATTTCCTTCGATCTCAAGCTCCCCGGTTTTGGTGAATTCCCGAAAATTCGCGAAAAGCCTGACCTTGATTTTTGGCATACCCTGAGAATAGCCTCTTAAAACCATAAATGCTATGAATAAGTATAAACTATTTAAAGCAGATGAAGGTGACTGAATGGAATGAGCGGAATGAATAAAAAGAACTTTGTTTTTTATGCCTGTTTTTTCCTTCTGGTTGCCTTTGCGTTCTTTTTGAGATTATACAGGCTCGACGAAAGGGTTTTTCATCATGATGAGGCTGCTGTAGGTCATTTTACTTATAAATTATTTGCTGAAAATATCTACAATTACGATCCCGCGTTCCATGGGCCATTTATGTATTATGCGACCACGGAAATCTTCAAATGGATCGGTGACTCTGTTTACTCTGCACGACTTCTTCCAGCCATACTTGGGTCTGCCATATTATTCTTTTTGATCCCTCTTCGAAAATATCTCCGTGAAAAAGGAATTATAATTGCCGCTTTTTTCCTTGCTTTCTCGCCATCATTCCTCTATTATTCACGGTTCTACAGGGAAGACATATTCATATCTTTTTTTTCTATGTTGTTATTTGTATGTTCGATAAAATTTGCAGAAAATTATTCAATCAAAAAGATTGCCCTGAAAAGGTATGTGAAGAAAATAATTTATTTATCTATTGGAGCCCTGTCACTTGCCACTCTTGCAGCCTTAAAGGAGAATGCATATGTTTCAATGGCTTTGATCGGGTTCTTCCTGTTCCTTCTGTTCATAAAGAATAATTACCATAAAAGATCATTTGAAAAAATAAAGGTATTTGATACAGGATCACTCATCTTGATCGCAGAGGTATTATTGTTTATCTTTCTTTTTATAATATTTTTTTCTATGTATTATTCCGGACATTTCCTTGATCTTCATGCAATAAAACAAGCTTTTATGAAAGCTGTAACGCACTGGTATGAAATGCACAGCATAGAACGCATGGCAGGACCCTTCTTTTTCTATTTGCCAATAATGGCCCTCTATGAACTTCCAATATTCATCTTCGGAATCATGGGAATTGTCCATTATGGTGGCATTCAAAAAAAGAATGAGAAGATCCTGATCTTGAGCCTGATCTACTGGTTAATACTGAGTTCTATGTATTATTTAAGACATATTTATCCCGATTATGGAAGATTCCTGCCGATAACATATATTCCTGCTCCAGTTATAATTTTTTTGCCTTTATTAATTTTTGCGATCATAACTGTTCTAAGATCAAATTATATTTTTATCAGTTTCCTTATCTACTGGACAATAACTAATTTCCTGGCATATTCGTATATCCAGGAAAAAGTCCCATGGCTTGTCCTTAATCCACTTCTTCCACTATCGATAATTGCGGCTTTATACTTGAGTGAAATTCATTCCAGAATGAATTTCAGATTCCGCAATGGAATTATTGCGATCGGTCTGATAATTATAACTGCAACTTTTTTTATATATTCAAGTGTTGGATTGAATTATTATCGTTATACAGACCCTGCTGAACCTCTTATCCAGGCGGCTCAGCCCCCGCAGAAGTTCTCGATACTTATCTGGAAAATAAATGACATATCTTCACAATACCAGGGAAATTCCACAGATATCCAGATCACCGACGGTGAAGTTGAAACTCAGTTCCTGTGGTATTTGCGACATTTCAACAGCGTTCACTGGAGGGTGAAAGTCAATTCTACTCTGAATGCTCCTTTGATACTAGCGCATGATGAAGATGGAAATGAATCCGATGTCATCACAATAAAGCGTAATCTGAGGACAGATTATGACCGTCTGGACAGCTCAAAGATGTCCTGGTACTGGTTCAAGCCATCTGATATTACACTTGATTATATTCTCTTCAGGAAGATGGATCGTGCGCCGTCGGAGTACAGAGTGGTGTTATTCTCAAAACCGAAAACCTAAAGTAGAATGTCTTTTGAAAAAATAGGATTCATTTTATGATGGTAACTCACCTTCCATGGGTGAACTGTCATAGTTTGTTCTGGTATTGGTGAACAGATACGGTCGATATGCCCAATCCAGGTCATCATCTCTGTGTTGTAAAGTTTTAAAATCACCAGTTTCTTTTTCGATATCTACCATCGAGTCTAAATTTCCAACTTCAGCCATAATTATTTCATACCCCGACAACGATTCGTTGTCTAAGGGTTGAATAATTTATACTATTATATAAATATTGTTGTGAAAAACGTGGGAAAACATATCAAAAAAAAAAATCATTTTTCAAATATCTCAGGCACTATTCTTCTTGCCACTTCACGGTAAGCAGCAACAAGGTCGCCTTTATCGAACCTGAACACGTCTTTATCAAGAGATTCCCCGGTCTTTTTATCCCAGAACCTGCAAGTATCGCAAGAAATTTCATCTGCAAGCACGATCGTGCCCCTGTGTCTTCCGAACTCCAGCTTAAAATCCGGCAGCAGTAGATCTTTATCCTTCAGGTGGTCAAGAAGTATCGAGTTTATGGATAGCGCCAGTTTTCTTATTTTTGAAAGCTCATCTTTTGTAGCAAGGCCAAGCGCAAGGGCGATATCATCGTTGATCATAGGGTCGCCATGCTCATCGCTCTTGTAGTCAAAAACAATGATCGCTGGATCCAGCTTCTGACCTTTTTTGAAAGGATATTTCTTAACAAGGGAACCCGCTGCGATATTTCTTACAATTACTTCTATCTTTATTATTTCAACAGCATCAACGAGCATTTCGGTATCTGATATCATGCTGTCAAAATGAGTTTTTATTCCTTTAATTTCCAGAAGTCTTAGAAATTTGGCTGCGATCTGAGCATTATAATAACCTTTTTTTGGCGCTTCACTTTTCTTTTTACCATCAAAGGCCGTGAGGCTGTCCCTGAATTCCATAATAAGTTTTTCAGGATCGTCTGTCCTGTAAACGCTTTTTGCCTTGCCAGAATAAAGTTCCAAGAGCTTAATCATATGCCCTTAAGTGGTAACTCTATAGATATAAAATAGACGCTGCACTGTTATTCTGTGTTAAAATAATTTCGGAAAATATATCTAGGTGCATCGTATTTAACACCAATAGAATAAAGAGATTACAAGAATGATCGAGGATAATGTTGTCTTTATTGGAAATAAACCGGTTATGAACTATGTTCTTGCGATAGTTACGCAATTTAACAACGGCGCTGAAGAAATTTCTGTAAAAGCCAGGGGAAAAGCAATATCCAGAGCAGTAGACGCTGTTGAAGTGTCAAGGAACCGGTTCTTGCATGATATCAAAGTAAAAGAAATAAAGATCGGTACTGAAAAGATCGAAACTGACAGAGGGGACTCCAATGTTTCGATTATTGAGATCGTGATAGAAAAATAATCTTATATTTTATATACCATAAACTGTTGTGGGGAAATACGGGGATAGCCACTTTATTAAGAGCTTATCTATTCCGAAGAGTAGCATTATCCCGACTAGGATAAGTACAAGACCGGATAATTTTTTAAGAAGTTCGCCATTCCTTGAAAACCATGTGTACCTGTTCGTGACCTTTTTTCCATAATAAGCAATGGAAAGCATGGGAAGGCTCATTCCGACTGAGTAGACAAATAGCATCATCGCTCCATAGGTCAAATCCCCTGCCGAAGCAACTAAAGCAAGGACAGCTCCCAGGATAGGACCCACGCATGGGATCCACAGGACACCCAATGACATTCCAAGGAAAAATCCACCCATAAGGCTTCCTTCTGGCATTTTTGAAGAGACTGAATTCAAAAATCCAAAATTCTTTTGAATACCCTGGGTTATCCTGCCAGATATTTTCATGAATTCCACGTTCACGTCTTCATCAAAGAGCACCAGGCCCATAGCCATAATAAAGAGGATCGCAATATTCCTTAGATAATCCGTGTATGCTCCAAAGGACGCGCCAAATGCAGATACGAGGACACCCATCGAGGTAAAACTAAGGGTCAGTCCTGAAACGATCGCAAGCGGTCGCAAGCTATGTCCACCAGAACCTGAAAATATCACAGGAACCAGCGGGAGGCAGCATGGTTTTAATATCGTGACAATGCCTGCCAGAAAAACAATAAATATTGAAAGATTTGAGGAGTCCATCAGTTTTTAACCTGCTATTGTAATGTAGCTCTCAGGATATTAAAATATCTTAACAACACGAACTGTCACACCCGCATGTAACCTCTTTTTTTCCCTTTATCGCAGCCAGCATCATAGCTGAAGCGCATCCGACGCCGCCATCCACTCTTATTGCTTTTGTGGGGCAGTTGAGCTGGCAAGCCCCGCATTCCATACATGATAGGGGATCCAGCAATTTAACGACTTTTCCATCCATCCTGAATACCCTGTGCGGACATACAATGCTGCACATGCCGCAGTTTATACACAATTCAGGATCGTATTCCAGTGTGTTTGAAATATATGAATTGAACATTCAAATTCCTTCCAATATTCTCATTGATGTCAATACAATTATCAAGAGAATTCCAATTCCAGATATCACTGCGACCTTTGGCATATAGGTAAATATCTCGCTTTTGACCCCGGTTACAGAGGTAAAAGTCGAAGAACCTGTGAAATTCAGCGCCAGGAAAGCGCTTATAGATGGAATTACCAGCAGATATGCCAGCCCCCATACATACCGAACCCACAATGTTTCATCCATCATTCCATAAATTGAATATTGGACAAATGGCAGGGCGGTCAATCCTCCTATAATGAACCCCTTTGTGCTAAAATCAGTGGTTGGTATCCAGGGCAGCAGGATCGGAAATAAAACCAACCCGGAAATAGCAGTTGCTATGGTAGCAGCTACCGCTGTGTAATTCCCTGTCAGCGCTAAAATTACAGATACGATCAAAAAAGGCAACAGGAAATTATTCAATTCTACGGGAATTAGAACGATCCTGTCATAGAGAGTAAATCGCACGCGGCGCATTTCATCTGTCGCATGATGAGTTTTCAGGTATTCAGGCAGATCATCTGCCCTGACCGGGCCAAATTCTACTTTGAACCCGCAGCGTGCCCTTACCTCCTTTGAATTTATTCCTGTTGCGCCCAGCTGGGGGACGATCAGTGTTCTGTGGTTGACAATATCATCTAATCCTACAATTTCGATGCGGTAAACCAGTTCATTCGTTCCAAACGTTTTTTTTCCTGCTGCACACCATACATTGATACCTTTTGTATCAAGTACAAGGATATAGCAGTCGATCCCTTTCAATGATGATCTTAAGGCATCAAAGCTGAGAGTATAATTTGCGCTGACAAAAACTGGCGACTCTTTTTTGGGTATTCCCATGGCATAAAGGCCGGGCTCTACAATATGCTTCTCGCGTTTAACACCCAGACGCGCTATAAAATGATCAAGATGATCTGAAAAAGTGATATCGCTTGATGTGGATCTAATAACTTTTTGTGATTGGCTGGATAATATCGATATCGTTTTGGATCCATAAAGAGGAGAACTGCAGCATGCTCCTGTCTTTTCATTTTGTTTTATTGACGTTAAAGTTTGATCTTCAAGATTTTGTTTCATGATCCTGTCTCCACCGTTTATATTTCCATTATATCTTTTATTACAGGGCCAAGCATATCTTTTACGATATCTGCAAGCTTCTCGACCTTAACGAGGGAGATGCAGCATACTTCACCGTCCTTTTCCCAGTTTACGACAGCCAGCTTATCTCCCGGGCGGATCTTTGCTTTATCCCTGATCTCTTTTGGAAGCACCATCTGCCCCCTTTCATCTACAGTTAATATAGATTCGACCTTGCAGCAACCTAATTGAGCAGGGGTGCAGCAAGATTTCTTTTCATTATTTTTTGTCATTTTATCACTTTAGAGTGTAGTTATTTTCTGAATATTTAAGTTTTTCTGATAAATCAGAATAATCAGACTAACTTTTTCACACAATATTGAAGTGATCGAAAAATGCCATCTGTCGTGGGCACAATAGCTCCTGAACCCAGAAGGCATATGGATTTGAATTTGTCCTGGCAGTAGATGTATTCTGCGCGGTTTACTGGCGTAAAGAGGGAAGATGAAAGTTCATCTCCCTTACCTCTTATTTTACCTTTTTTCCTTGATATTATAACATTTTAATTAAATGCCATTGTGTATTGCCAGTATGTCCCGCTTCCGAAGATGCCAAAAAGAAGAATATGTTTAATGGTCAGCATTTTTTTCCTCATTTTTTCTGCATCCTTGCCATAATAATTTTCTATATAGGTGAATGTTCTTCCCATACCTGTAAGCATCACTATGACCACTGAAGCAAGTCCAAAGTAAAAGAAATCAATTACGAGGGGACGAAGAACAGAAGCAAGTTCAGGATTACTCAATTGCACTCTGGAAAGCCAGTAAACGGCAAATACGGTCGCAGCCCAGAAACCCGCTGCAAAATCGTGGATAAATCCTATTAATATTGTTAGTGATTTGTTCATTTTGTCTGTCTATTTTCTTGTTGTTCTTGGACTACTTTATGATAATTTTTAATGAAATAGATTCTCCCTGCTATAAGACTTTTGAAAAGAACATTATTTATCAAAAGCGAGTTAATAATTGGACATGGTATATGTTACCAATTTCAGGTGCTTCAAATGCGGGCGGCTGTATAAACCAAATGAGATCGAAAGGCTGCCCATCCCCAGGTGTGAATGCGGCTCGGCAGTCGATGCAGAATATGATTACAGGTCGATCAAGAAAGTGATCCTGCGTGATGAATTCATGCGAACACCTCCCACACACTGGAAATACTGGGCGTTTATGCCAGTAAAAGACCTTTCAAAATGCATCTCATTGGGGGAAGGCTCAACTCCGCTTCTTGAGAACAAAAGACTTTCAAAAACCGGCCGGGTTCTTATAAAATATGAAGCAGGAAATCCAACAGGATCCTTTAAGGACAGGGGTTCATCTCTTGAAATAACAAAAGCGCTTGAATTCAAGAAACGAAAGGTTGCACTTGCATCCACAGGGAACATGGGGGCGTCTATGGCAGCTTATGCGGCTTTTGCAGGGCTTGAATGCAAAGTTTTCATCCCCGATATTGTGGGAAAAGAAAAAATAACACAGATGAAAGCATACGGTGCGCAGACAATAGCTGTGAAAGGGGATTATTCGGTGGCCATGAAACGAGCTGAAGAATATGTAATCGCCAATAGTGATTCGTTCCTTACGGGAGATTATCCATGGCGCAGCGAAGGTACAAAGACAGTTGGTTTTGAGATCGCAGACCAGTTATACTGGCATGTGCCAGATCTTATTGTAGTCCCTGTTGGCAATGGCACCTTGATATGGAGCATTTTTGAAGCATTTCGAGATCTTAAGATTGTGGGCATCACGGATAAAATGCCCAGGATAATAGGCGTCCAGGTTGAGAATTGTTCTCCTGTTGTGGATGCTTGGGAAAACAACCTCGATGAAATATTACCGGTACGTGATCCTCAAACGATTGCAACAGCAATTGCATGCGGTGACCCGATCGATGGACTTGCAGCTCTTCGGGCGATACGGGAAACAGATGGTTTTGCTATCAAGATCACAGATGATGAGGTCATATCTACCAGGAATGTGCTTGCACTAAATGGAATATTTGTTGAACCCAGCGGAGCTGTATCATACGCCGGTTATCTTAAGATGAAACTGGAAGGAGTGGTTGTGTGTATTGCCACGGGACATGGATTAAAAGATATGCATGGGCTTGATTGAATGTACACGAATTAAATAGACATTCTGGACTTTTGAAAAAAATACCCTATCACGCTAATCGTAATAACTGGTGAGACCCATGGCTTTATCTCAAATCCAAAGCTGTCAAGGACCATTATTATTCCCAGGAAAAATATCGAGTACATAGCGCCGTTCTTTAGGTATATATAGCGTTTTACATTTTCAATATTCTTCAATGTCAACTCACGGACCACAAATGCTCCTATCCCGTTACCGATAAGGATCAGCGGGACAGAGAGCGTGAATGCAAACGCACCGACAACTCCGTCTATAGAGAATGTAGCGTCTATCACCTCAAGGTAGAGTATCTTGCTCCAGTCACTCATGTTCCCCTTTCCGATTAACTCCTTTTCATGCAGCTCAGCGTTCTGTTTAAATCCGTGAGTTATGAAAAATGCTGTTGATCCCACAACTGCACCTAAAGCCATGAAGGGATTCCGTTTTAATGCAAGCCAGACGATCACCGTGAGAATTATTGAGACGACTGCAAAAAACCAAACTCCATGTTTATGGAAGAATCGTTCTCCCCGCAGTCCGTAATTTTTCGTCTCAATAAAGAGCCAGTGAAAGAACAGAAATATAAGGAAAACACCTCCGCCTACAAGAAGGAATGGGGATGATTCTTCGATAGCTCTTTTAATATCAGGATTATCGCTAAATGTTGCCGTAAATGCACCAACAGGTCCAAGCGTCGGGTTCGTTGCCCACACTATAAGCCAGGGAAGCATTCCTCTTACTGCAAAAACCGCTATAAATAATCCATAAACCAGGAACCATCTCTGGGCTCTCTTTGACATCGTTGAAAGTACTTCTGCATTAATTACAGCATTATCAATACTGCTGATCGTCTCAAAAAGTATAAGGCCGACAACAATAAGGAGCATTGAGAATATTTCCATGGTTTCACTTTGAGGTTTGAGGAGAGGTTTTCAAATCATCCCGATTGTTTAAATACTTAATTAGAAAGAATATTTAAATATCGAATAATAGCCGGTCATTCTGGTGTTTGTCGCATTTTTTATCGATTATCTTTGAATTTTATCAGGGAAAATGATAATTAGATAACAGGAGTGGATCTCTTGCATCAATAATTTACGATAGTTAGCCCTTTTACAGTTATGACGTCGATGGTTTCTTCTTTGTTACTTCCGGTCAGGTATTTACCATTTAAAAACAGATTTAAATAACATGTGAATAGATATTACCTAATGGTCAAAATAGAAAATAGAGCTTTGAATTTCATTGTCCTTATCGAGCAGGACGAAGATGGGATTTATGTGGCCAAGGTGCCTGACATTGTTGGTTGTTATACTCAGGGTAAAACTGTAGAGCAGGCTATGGAGCGCATAAAAGAGGCAATATGGGTATGCCTTGAAGCAGATGAGGAAGAGATCATTCCGCTGAAATTCATCGGAGTACAGCAATTAGAAGTCATGGCATGACTCGACTCCTTCCAATTTCTGGAAGGAAAATGAGCAAGATTCTGGAAAGACTTGGCTTTGCGAAAGCGCATCAGGTGGGAAGCCATGCAAGGTACATTCATCCAGATGGAAGAAGAACAGTAATTTCTCTGCATGGAAATGAAGAGCTCAGTATCGGGCTTTTAAAGGTAATCCTGCAACAGGTTAAAATATCCAGGGAAGAATACGAAAAACTTAGGAGAGAAATATAAGAACTATTTATTAGTCAGCGAGCTTGGTATTGCAAAATTAATTTATTCTCATTTCACAACAAAACTACCCCTTATCATGCCCATCCAGCAGCTCCATCGTATCGTGCCTGCTTCTTTTGGAATGAATTCGATGGTCTGCTCCCCTTTCTTGATATCAAATTCCATGCCAAGGGATGGCACAATGATCGCATTGTTACAACCGGTCAGCTCTTTCCCATTTATAATCCATTTTACCGGAACTCCTTTTTTCAATTCGAAAGTACTTGGTTCAAAGCCATAACGATTGACCTCCATCCTTATTTCCTGGTAGCCAGAAATCGCATTCGTGGATGGTTGCGTTGATAGATCAGGGTCTATGGTTGTTGATGCATTCTTTGTTATCGGGGCATCAAAATCAAAGCCGACTCCCGTCAATGCAAGGCCGTTGTTTATCATGAAAATTCCAAGGATGAGCACGATCGCCCCTGAAAATTTAAGGATCTGGTGGGTCGCTTTTGAACCAATGAAGCTTGTGACGTAACCGAAAGAGAGCATGATCGGCAACGTCCCCAGAGCAAATATGAACAGAAGTTTTGCACCTTCTATCATGCTTCCGGTACCTGCCGCCATAATATATATCGCCTGAAGTGGCCCGCATGCGATCATCAGACCATTGAGCAGGCCGATCGACAGTGGATCAGAATGGCTTTTCTTTTGCCAGTAGGTGAACTTTGAAATGAATTGCGGTGTTTTGAACTGGATCTTTCTTAAGGCCGGGAAAATATTGAGCATTTTGAGGCCGAATAGCATCAGGAAGAGGCCTGCAAGAATTCCAGCTATCCCGCGCATTAATGGCGTAAATGCTATTATGCTTCCTAATAGGCCAAAGATAGCACCGATAAGTGTATATGATAAAGTTTTTCCTATACCATACGAAAGGTGGAGTTCATGTGGTTTTTTTCCTTCCTTTAACCCTTTTGTGGAATATGAAACGACAAAACCTCCACACATACTTACACAATGAAGACCTGTTAGTAATCCCACCATGAATAGCAAGCCATAGCCCATATTCTGGCTGATCTGCGGTAATTCTATTCCTTCAAGGTATTGAAGAGAAAAAGATGCAACTACAATAATGCCCAAAACCATCAGTATCCAGCCTGATGTTGATAGATTTTTGGTTCCCGGATCATCTTCACATATGTAGCCTTTTGAATCAATGGCAGTTTTTATAGTATTGAGATCAGTTTTATTGGCGTCAAAAGTAACATTCACTTCTTCTGTCGCATAATCAACATCTACTTTTTTTACCCCGGGCATAGTTTTGACCTGCTTTTCGATGATCCTCTCACAATTTTTGCAGGTCATTCCTTTAGCTTTAAATGTTATCTTCTTCTGTTTCGACATATGAGTCCTTTATTTCATGTGTTTCTCTATGATGCCAGGCCAGATAGATGCTGATACGATCATACTCAGGATGAATACGAATATCATTCCTGCCATAATATCGACATCAGTATACAATGGAACTGCCCTTCCACTGTTTTTTAAGACCGCCAGAACAAAGAATACGACCACGATCACGATCGATGATACAATACTTGCTATCAGGCTGTATTTACCAGTATTACTTTTCATTTTATCCTGCTCCTTTTCATGAGTAGTGAATTTGTCGTTACAGAGACAGAACTCATAACCATAAACGCCGCTGCAAGCGCAGGTGTAATTATGATCGTATGATAAACTGGATATAATATTCCAGCTGCAAGGGGTATGCCGATACTGTTGTATCCGAACGCCCAGAAAAGGTTCTGTTTGATCTTGCTCATAGTTAGCTTGCTCAAGCGTATGGATGCCACCACATCAAGAAGGTCGTTCTTAATAAGAACAATTCTTGCTGATTCCATGGCTACATCAGTTCCTGCTCCCATGGCTATCCCAACATTGGATTGTGTCAATGCAGGTGCATCATTGATGCCATCACCCACCATTGCCACGATCTTGCCTTCAGCCTGCAGTTTCTTTATCTCATTGGCCTTGTCCTGCGGCAGCACTTCTGCAAGTACACGGTCAATGCCTGCCTTTTTTGCTATGGCAGAGGCAGTCCGTGCATTGTCTCCTGTTATCATCACTACTTCAATACCCATTTTGTGCAGCTTTTCAACCGCTTCTTTCGAATGTTCTTTGAGGGTATCTGCAACTGCCACAATTCCTATGGCTTCCTTATCTACTCCTATGATCATGGCAGTTTTGCCGTCATTTTCCAATTTTTCCATGGATGCGTTCAAATGGGCAACATCTATCCCGTTATCAGCCATGAGCTTACGTGTGCCCAGCAGGATCCGTTTACCTTCAAATCCTGCCTCGACGCCGTGACCTGCTATTGCATTAAATGAGTTCGCATCAGGCACATTGATCTTTCGCGCTGCTGCTCCCTTTACGATGGCTTCTCCAAGCGGATGCTCAGAGCCTTTTTCTGCTATCGCTGCCATTCGCAAAACCTCTTCTTCAGGGTGCTTCGCTGTTTTTATGACATCGGTGAGCACAGGTTCACCACGAGTCAGGGTCCCAGTCTTGTCAAAAACGATCGTGTTGAGTTTATGTGCCATTTCAAGTGGCTCACCGCCCTTGATCAGGATGCCGTTCTCTGCGCCCTTCCCGGTACCGACCATGGTTGCTGCAGGTGTTGCCAGACCGACTGCGCAGGGGCATGAAATGACAAGTACAGTTATAGAGATCAACAAAGAGAACAGGAATGGACTGACCCCCGCAAATGCCGCTGATCCTGCGATATCGAACATCTCAAAACCTATAAAGAACCAGAAAAAGAACGCAAGAAGCGCTATCACATGCACAGCAAGAATAAAATGTCCGGCTACGACATCGACGATCTTCTGGATGGGCGCTTTGGATGTCTGGGCATTCTCCACAAGTTCGATGATCTGTGCAAGAGCAGTATCAGAACCGACTTTTGTTGCCTTGAATTTGAAGGTACCTGATTTGTTGATAGTAGAACCAATAACAGTATCTCCTGGATTTTTCTCAACAGGAATGCTTTCCCCTGTGATCATAGCTTCATCAATTGCAGACATGCCTTCTGTAACTACACCGTCTACAGGCAGTTTCTCACCTGGCCTCATCACAACGATGTCGCCTGCTTTAACATCCTCGACAGGAACTTCTTTTTCAACACCATCCATGATAATGCGGGCGGTCTTTGCCTGAAGTCCAACGAGTTTTCTTATGGCTTCGGATGTTTTGCCTTTTGTGGTGGCTTCAAGATACCTGCCAAGAACAATAAAAGTGATAAGCAGCGCAGCAGTGTCATAATATGTGTGCATATACCCCGGGCCCAGATCAAGGAATGTTGCAGCAACACTTACCACATATGCAGCGCCTGTTCCCGTTGCGATCAGAAGGTTCATGTCTGTGACACCATGTTTTAATCCTTTGTATGTCCCGACAAAGAATTGCCTGCCAGGGAATATCATTACAATTGTTGTCAGGACGAACAGAACCCTGTCATCTGCGAGGAAAGATGGAACGAACCAGAGAAGGGTTGGGAACATCCCTGACATATCACCTAAAGAGATAGGAATTCCAAGAGCAACTGCGATAATTAAATTAAAACGCTGTTTTTTTATCTCATCTTCCCGTGCTTTTCGCTCCCTATCCTGCGATTCTTTCTTATCTACTTTGCTGGATGCAGTGTATCCTATACCCTCTATGGCTGATATCATATCGGCAACAGACACGTTCGCAGGGTCATATTCGACCTGTGCTTTTGCAAGTGAGAAATTAACAGCAACAGATTCTACCCCTTTATTCTTTTTCAGGACTTTCTCGATATTCTGGGCACATGCAGCGCAGGTCATACCACCGATATCGAATGTGATCTTCTCTTTTACAACACCGTATCCGATCGATGTTATGGCATTTTCGATCTCTTTCTGGTTTACAATTGAATGATCATAGTTAATGGAGGCTTTTTCAATAGACACGTTGACAGTTGAAGAGTTGACACCTTTGAGTTTCTTTGTCACTTTTTCGATATTGGCCGCGCATGCGGCGCATGTCATTCCTGAGATTTTAAGTGTGATCGTGGTGGATGAACCGGTTTTTTGTTTTCCAGCCTGTTTTCCTGGTTTTTCTGTATCATCGTTGATGACTACGGGGCAGGCAGGGGCGCCTGGCGGCGTTTCCGATGTTGATGCTGGTTCTGATTCTTGTTCTGATTCTGGCTCTTTTTTTGAAAATATCTTTTCACCAAGCTCATATCCTGCATCAGTGACAGCTTTCTTTATTGCGTCCAGGTTTGTGGTCCCTTCATCGAATTCTACGGTTGCTGTCACTTGTTTCTTGCCCTGGTACTTAATTCTGGCTGAGATTTTTTTTGCCTGTGGCTGCCTATGCCTTGTATCCGGCATCAACAATGGCTGCTTTTATGGCATCCACTGTTGCTTTTTTGGAGTCATAGGTTACTGTTGCCTCTTTACCTGCAAGGTTCACACTGACCGCAGACACACCACTCACTGCCATGATCGCCTTTGTTACCGATGCCTGGCAATGTCCACACATCATTCCTTCGATTTTTATTTTTGTTTCAGTCATAAATATCCAAACCTGTTTCTAATACTTGAAGGTAATAAATACCCAATTACTTTACATCGAGTGTAAATAGTTTAGTTACATCGGTTATAAATATATAGTTTGTGGGCACAGAAATGAAAGGAACACCAAAACTATTTGATTCCATAACAACAACAAAAGGGCAATGCTTACCAAACGAATAATCCCGTGCCTAGATGTAACGCTTGATAAAACCGGTGGCTGCGTTGTAAAAGGTATTGAATTTATTAACCTGAAAGAAGCGGGAGACCCGGTGCAACTTGCCAAAAGATACAACGAACAGGGAGCCGATGAACTTGTCTTTCTTGATATTACCGCATCTCATGAACGCAGGGGAACAATGATCGACGTAATAGAACGCACGGCTGATGAGGTTTTCATTCCGCTTACGGTCGGAGGGGGGATAAGCAGCACGGATGCTATACGCAATATCCTGCGCGCGGGCGCTGATAAGGTATCAATTAATACTGCAGCGATCAAGAACCCTGAATTCATTAAAGAGTCTTCAGACATTTTTGGTTCCCAATGTATCGTTACTGCTATTGATTGCAGGCGAAATACAAATATTTCGGATCACATGGATAAGAATATAATTGAACTTGAAAATGGCACGAAAGCCTGGTACGAAGTTGTGATCTATGGAGGAAGAACTCCAACCGGTCTTGATACTGTGCAATGGGCGCAAAAAGTCGAAAAACTCGGTTCTGGTGAGATCCTGCTCACGAGCATGGATAAAGACGGAACAAAGGACGGTTATGACCTTCCCATCACACGAACCCTTTCTGAAACATTGGATATCCCGATAATAGCATCAGGCGGTGCAGGAAATATTGAACATATGTATGACGCTTTCACAAAAGGAAAAGCTGATGCGGCGCTTGCTGCGAGTATATTCCATTTTGGGGAATATACGATAGGTGAGGCAAAGGAATATTTGAAGACAAAAGGGGTTTCAATTAGATCAGCTTAAAACAAATTTGATCGGATAACTTTATGTCTTAATGGTAATTATAAGAAGTTCTGACTCTTAAAAAACAAAAATGAGTGAATTAAATGGTAGTAATAAAAGGACACGAAATAGAAACGGTAATTGTTAAGACTGCACATAATCGAAAGGCCTTACAATTGAAGAATAATATTATCCTGCTTTTAAGAAGTATCGGTGTAAATGAAAATGACATTGATGTCCCTGTTGAAAATGTAGCGATGAAAAAAGCCAGGGCCTCTGCGACCTGGTACCATTGCGGCCATCGAATGTATTACAGTCATAACATGCAGGGTAAATATGTTGATAATCTCCATGTTCTATTCAAGGTAATTGAAAAAGAGTCAAACATGGTTCTTGCTGAACAAAAAACATTTAATGACTTTATCACAGAGTTCAGGGAGGAGAAAGATGTCGAGGAAAAACGCAAAGAAGCAAGGGAATTTTTTGGTGTTGACCCTGAATCGAACGATATTGAGATAATTACCACAAAATACAAAGCCCTGGCAAAAGAATTACATCCTGATATGCCTACCGGGAACACTGAAAAGTTTAAGCAGTTAAATGTTGCGCATAAGATCTTAAGAAGAGAATTGACTTAAATTTTCTTCACAAGGTCAAACAATGCAGCTTTCGGATCTTTCGCTTTTATAACACCTGATGCGAGAAGTACTCCTTCAGTTCCAAGTTCAACAGCTGCAGCCACATCATCTCCTGTAGAGATGCCTGCGCCGCATAGGACTTTTACCTTTGGATTAATTTTCTTGACGGCACTTACAGAGCCGATCACGATGTCGGGATTAGCTTTTGAGACCGGGATACCCGAGCCGATAAGTTCAGGGGGTTCAATAGCGACAAAATCAGGACACAGCGCTGCCGCTGCCGAGGTTACTGCAATATTATTAGTACAGACGATAGTTCGAAGACCCGCCTTCCTTGCGGACTGTATCGAAGAATCGATCTCAGATAACAGGATACGCCGCTCCGAATGGTTGATAAGCGTTCCCACTGCACCTGCAGAACGTATGCAATCGGCATTTATATGACCTGTAAAACCACCTGCTTCCGGGCTGTCTATATGCTGGGCGAAAATTGGTATCTTAACCGTTCCTGCGACCCTGAATATATCCGGGGTCTGCGGGCAGGCGATGATCTCGATCCCGGATTCTTTGCTCACTTCTTCGCAGTACCCGGCTATAATTACAGCTTTCTCGCCCATACTTTGCGCATAGGTTTTAAAATTCAATACAATCAATGTTTCTTTAACCATGTTAAAAAAAATTAATAAACTTCTTCTTTCGGATGCACTAATATTCCGGATGAAGTGATCTCATAAGGATGAATATTATGGCTATGTTCTGAACCTCTCATCTTGAGGATCTCAATACTTCGAACCCTGACATTTTCCATTCGTTTGTTATACATCGCAATAGTACCCTCGGTAACGAATGTTTCAACACCGAACCTGCTTGATGCTTCATCGTCAGCTACCTCACATGTCATAAGAGCGGTTAATCCAAGTACTTCAAGTGTCGTGCTTAATTTCAGGAGTTCGACCCTTATCTTGGAAGGGTCCTGTAAATAGAAACCGATAGATGTTGTACCATCAACCAGTGCCCTCTTAGCATCGATCGTATCCTGGATCGCGATAATCTGGTCCATCATGGAGCGAAGATCAAATGGCCTTACATCGACATATTTCTCATGTGATGGTATTCCTATTTTAGTTGAACAGGCATCAATTATCGCAAGTTTTCCATCGTCTTCAAGAGCTTTGAAATCCCATCCGAACTTTCCAACATTTTCCCTTACCTGATCAGGCCTTTCTTCTGTCGCTATATAAATACCATTTTCCCCGTATTTTGTGATCCCATTATAAAGATACTGGAGCCCAAATATGGTTTTACCGCAACCTGCTGCTCCGGATAACAGATATGTCCGGTTCCTGAGCAGTCCCCCTCCACACAACTCATCAAAACCTTCTATCCCCGTAGGAACTCGCTTCGAGTCACCTTTTTCTATCTTAGTCTTCTTTTTATCTGCCATGAATTTCAACCGTCTTTAAATACGGTTTTACTATATAAATACTTTTTCATCATCTACTGATAATTATGAGGCTTTTGCATCTCATTCCATAAAATATATTGCCATGTAACAACCTTTTCGATCCAGGTGGACATAAAATGGTACTTCCGGATAAATTCAAATGCGTCATAACGAACTGGGATTATATATACGACCTTTGCAGGCGCGTATCGAACGATGTAAAAAATTCAGATTATGAACCCGATACAATAATCGCCCTTGCCCGAGGCGGATGGTTTGCAGGCAGGGTGCTTTGCGATTTCCTGGGTTTAAATGACCTTACAAGCCTCAAGATCGAACATTACGTGGGTACGGCAAACGCAGGCAGCGGACCAAATATCCGGTATCCACTGGCAAGTAATGCCGTAGCTGGAAAAAAAGTGCTTATTGTGGACGATATTACAGACACTGGGAAAAGCATAGCCCACGCAAAAGAATATGTGAGCAAACAGGGTCCAAAAGAAGTGCGAACAGCTGTTCTACAGTATTTGTACACATCAGAGATCAAACCTGATTATTGCGGGGAGGTTATCCAGGAATGGGGCTGGATCGTATATCCCTGGAATTTCATCGAAGATATGATAGACATCATCTCACGCCTGATGGCAAAAGAAAAACTGGATGAATGGAATATTGAAAAAATAAGGACTGGTTTGATAAAATACCACAACCTCGATCCTATAAGCTTTGAGATCGCCCAGCCTGGAAGGATGGAAGAAATACTCAATGAAATGGTAAAAAGAAATGTTATCAGGCCAAAAAACATTTCGGGGAAAAAATCATGGACTTATGAAGGAGCTTAAATTATGAAAGCAGATATTGCAATAATTGGAGGGACAGGTGTTTACGATACTGCAATGCTTGATAATATTAAGGATGTTGAAATAGACACACCCTTCGGGAAACCATCTGATGCCATTACGATCGGCTCATTTGGGGATATTAATGTGGCATTTCTACCAAGGCATGGGAAAGGGCACAGGATCTCCCCGAGCAAACTGAATTCAAGGGCAAATATAATGGCTTTAAAGAAACTTGGCGTGAAAAAGATCATCTCAGCGTCAGCCGTGGGCAGTCTTAAACTTGAACATGCACCTTTGGATATCGTAATACCTGACCAGATCTATGACAGGACACGTATGAGGGATAGTACATTTTTTGAAGATGGCATAGTTGTGCATATCGGTTTTGCTGACCCTTTCTGTCCAGGGATGTCATCGCTGCTTTACGAAATTACTTCCGATCTTGGATATTCTGTCCATAATAAAGGAACATATGTTTGTATGGAAGGGCCGCAATTTTCAACCCGGGCTGAATCAAAAGTTTACCAGGGACTGGGATTTGATATTATCGGAATGACAGCGCTTCCTGAAGCAAAACTTGCGCGCGAGGCTGAGATGTGCTATAGTATGGTTGCTACTGTTACTGATTATGATGTCTGGAACGAAACTGATGTAAATATTGAAACGGTCATTTCAAATGCAATGAAAAATGAAGATGCAGTGAGAAAGATCATCAAAGAAGCAATCCCTAGGATATCACAAAAAGCTGATTGTATGTGCGAAAAAGCGCTTGCAGGTGCGATAGTGACTGCTTCTGATAAGATCCCTGTTGAAACCAAACGGAAATTGAATGACCTGATCGGGAAATACTTATAATATAATCAGACGCATGAACCAACCAATGGCAGATGAAAAACTTTGAAAAAGATTTCGGAAAAATCTGATCGTTTTCTTGCCGGGAAGGAAGTAATCTCTGTAGATATGGGTCGGGACGATATGTCGATATCCCTCTCCTCCCGAAAGATTAAACTATGGTTTGGCAGGCTGGCAGATGAATCATCGATACGTGAAGTTATTTTTGGAATATCAACTATTGATCAATCCATTATTCTTGAACAGGAAATAATATGTGATTTCAAGAGCATAGCAGAATATGAAAATATGGGATATATATTGACATCATACGCAAAAACAAAATCAGGTTACAGGGTGATTTTCAATATTCCATTTTCAAGAAAGGTCGCACTTGTCCATTTTGTTCGTTCGATCTTTCTTAAGCTTCGGGAAAATGATGTGAAAATAAATCTTACCTTGGATGGAAGCAGCCCAAAGATAAAACTGATATACAATAAATTAAAGAGCCTTAATGGATTGGAAATAAAAAAAATAGAATTTGAGGAAGAAATGGAGTTAAAATGAAATCAGATAAGAAAGAATGTGAAGCAACTATTGAATCAATAAACCTTATAGCCAAGCATATAAAAAAAGTAGCGTCAAACCTTGATACTGGTTCTGTAACATTACTTGTAAAAGGTATAATGGATTCCCAGAAAATATTCCTTATGGGAGCAGGACGATCAGGGCTTGCTGCAAAGGCTTTTGCAATGAGGCTTATGCATCTTGGTTTTAATGTTTATGTGGTGGGTGAGACAACTACCCCTGCAGTAGGCCAGGAAGATCTTGTTATAGGGGTTTCAGGTTCGGGTGAGACGCCATCTATCGCAAGCCTGGGCGGGATCGCAAAAAAGATCGGCTCAAGGCTCGCAGTGGTAACATCCAATAAAGAATCGACCCTGGGCAGAATATCAGATATTGTCGTCATTATTCCAGGAAGACCAAAAGAAGATATTATCTATGAAGATTATCACGAACGCAGGATGATGGGTTATACCCAGTTGACACCTCTTGGTACCATTTTTGAGATATCTGCGCTTGTTTTTCTTGATGCAGTGATCTCGGAACTGATGGTCAGGACCGGGGCAAGTGAAGCAGAATTGAAGAAAAGACATACTGTATTTGAGTGAATCAGATGTTCTCAGAACGTGTAAAAGGGATTGATATATCGGGCATCCGCAAGATGTTTGAAGGTGCAGGGCCGGATTCGATTAACCTGGGACTTGGACAACCTGATTTTGATACGCCACAGCATATCAAAAATGCTGCGATAAAGGCTATTAACGATGGATTGACCGGATATACAATGAACCTGGGGTTTACTGAACTGCGCCAGGCCCTTTGCAGGAAGTTCGAAACGGAAAATCATTTCAATGTATCGCCAGAAGAGGTAATTGTCACATCAGGTGCTTCAGAGGCGCTTCATCTTGCACTTTGCGCTCTTGTTGATAAAGGAGACGAGGTCTTGATACCTGATCCTGGTTTTGTTTCATATATCGCCCTGGCAAAAATTGCAGGCGCAACGCCGGTGAGTGTTCCTCTTGGCGAAAAGCTGACCCTCACCCCTGAAGCAGTGAACGAAGCCATTACTTCGAAAACCCGTGCGATCATCGTGAATTCACCCTCAAATCCTACAGGGACTGTGCAAACGAGGCAGGAAATAAAAGCGCTTGCAAAGGTCGCAGAGGATAACGATATTACGATCATCTCGGATGAAGTGTATGAACATTTCATTTATGAAGGGGAACATGTCAGCCCGGCGCAATTCACTGACAATGTTATAACGATAAATGCTGTTTCAAAGACATACGCAATGACCGGCTGGCGCATCGGCTATGCGGCAGCGTGCAAGGAATATGTTGAGCAGATGTTAAAAGTCCACCAGTATATCCAGGCATGCGCAAATTCAATTGCACAGAAAGCAGCGCAGGCAGCTCTTGAAGGGCCACAGGATTGTGTATTCCAGATGCGGGATAGTTTCAGGAGAAGGAGAGATATCCTTATGGAAGGGTTTAGCGAAATGGGTATAAAATGCGTTAAGCCGCAGGGAGCATTCTATGCATTCCCGCAGGTAGAAGATGATGAAGCACCTCAGAAATTGCTTAAGAATGGAGTAATTGTTGTTCCTGGTACGGCTTTTGGTGAGAATGGAAAGGGGCATATCCGGATATCTTATGCGATATCTGAGGAAAAATTGAAGAAAGCGATCGCAGTGATGGGAAAAGTACTGTAGATTAAAAATAGTAACTTTTCCGGGGGAGTTGTGGGAAAAAAATGGATGGATTGAACCATCCGATCTAATCTTTTCTTAACCACGGCATCATGGCACGAAGTTCTTTTCCAACTTTTTCTACCTGATGCTCGTTCTCCTGTCTTTCAAGAGCATTCAGGACAGGCCTGTTCGCCTTGCTTTCAAGAACGAACTCTTTTGCGAATTCACCGTTCTGGATTCTCTTAAGCGCTTCTTTCATTGCGAGTTTTGACTCCTCGTTTATGATCTTTGGTCCAACTGTCAGCCCGCCGTATTCGGCTGTATTTGACACGTAATACCACATCTTACTTAATCCACCTTCATGGATCAGGTCTATGATGAGTTTCATTTCATGGAATGTTTCAAAATATGCTATCTCTGGCTGATATCCTGCCGCAACGAGTATCTCAAATGAGGCTTTCATCAGGCTTGTGACCCCGCCGCAAAGGTCAACCTGCTCGCCGAAAAGATCGGTTTCTGTCTCTTCCTTGAAGGTTGTTTCAAGCACACCTGCCCGGGTTGCTCCTATTCCTTTTGCATAAGCCATGCCAATATCCATCGCTTTTCCTGTTGCATCCTGGTATATCGCAATAAGTGCGGGAACACCGTTTCCTTCAGTGTAAGTTCTTCTTACAAGAAAACCCGGACCTTTGGGCGCGACCATTATTACATTTACGTCCTTCGGAGGAACGATCTGGTTATAATGGATATTAAAACCGTGGGAAAAACACAATGTTTTGCCTTTGCTCATGCCCTGGGCTATCTCTGAAGCATAAATTGTGCTTTGAATTTCATCAGGAAGAAGCATCTGTATGACATCTGCTTTCTTTGCGGCTTCTGCCATAGTGGCGACTTTTAAGCCATCGGCTTTTGCCTGTGCCCAGGATTCTCCGTCTTTCCTTACACCTACGATCACATTAAGTCCGGAATCATGGAGGTTCTGTGCCTGCCCTGCCCCCTGACTACCATAACCAATGACTGCGATCGTCTTATTTTTCAATACTTTTAAATCTGCATCCTTATCATAGTACATTTTGACCATAAAAAATACCTTCTTTGGCTTCAATACATTAATAAGAGATATAAATGTTTCATAGTTGCAATTAAGACTGTCCTATGAATTCTTATCGAAAAATTGATACCTTGAAAAAAAAATATTAGAGGGAAAAAATGGTATCCTCTTCAAATTTAATGGTAAATAAAAAAATATATTTTTACGGAATCTTTGATAATATTATCTTTTTTTGATTAATAAAAGGCAATAGCCATATT
>JAPMTR010000109.1 GCA_026552975.1 Candidatus Methanoperedens sp. | reverse complement strand
GTTGATTATTTTGTGTTTTTCTTGAGTGGGAGAAACCTACAAAATAAAATAATAAGTAATATATTTAAAATGTCCCAAGACTAACTTGACGCTATGGGAATATCTCATGTTAAGCATACATATAATTATGTTCAATTAATCTCACTACATCTGAGACTATGGGAATGTCTTCTTTATTTCCTGAAATGTTAATAGCTACTATTTGCAGAAAATTAGTTTCTATGAATGATATCTCTTCTTTGCTCAATCCTTTGCTTTCCATGACAAGTTCGCTTTTTTCATCATATACTTGAAGTGTACCTTTTTCTTGATCAGATATTACTTTCCATATCCTGTCCACTGGTTGTATCCATGCCCAAATTCCCATTAATAATACCTCCTGAATCACAATTTGACATGCACATACAATTTTAGTTATGATCATATTTAAATTTACTCATTAAAATTTTAATAATTATAATAATAATAATAACAATGTTAGGACATTCTTCAATGAAAACCAGACTTGTCGGGCGTTACTTATTTATACTCAGATTATAATCATAAGGTAACGGACTGATATCAAAAATGATTATAGTCAGTGAAGAAGAAGACGATAGCGACTCTAATCCGTTATTTTTTTTGAGGCAACCAGTATACGACAGCGTTCTTAATATCAACCATGATTACCGTTATTTGAGGATGGGATATTATGTATCTGCTCATGCTGAGACCTTTGGAGTAGAAGTCACACCTAACTGTACAGAAATAATGGATGCATACAGGAATCCCCTGCTGATGGAAAAAGCAAAAAGGAACGGCATCAGGACAAATGAATACAGGCTGATAACATCGGTAAAAAGTGAGTTCAACGCTCCGGTGTTATTATTCGCTGTGAATCCTTTCACCAATAACTCTATGAAAGTGGTGGATTCAGACTCAAAACTTCCTGAAATGATAAAGAGAATGAGCATGGGCGCCAGATTCCCGGTCTCGTTACATCCGCTAACAGGAGAAGTCCATGAAATAGTCCAGATGTTCGGTGAGTCAACGAATGAAGAAACTTTGGCATTCACAAAAAGATTCTATGAGGTTTTTAATATACCAATATGCAAATTAGTGGTCCAGATAGACGACGGTGGCGTTGTGCTGAACCATTGCGAACCTGCGATCAAAAAGGAAGTAAAGTGGGATATCGTTCATGATAAGATGCATGAGATAAAACAGGGACATTGATCAATGAAGATCGCCTGTTTTGTTGAAGCATATAATTTTGAAATTAAATCCGAAGAAAAGGCCCTGTTGAAATTCAAGTCCACTGCTGAAACAATGGGGCATTCATTTGAATTTATCTATAAAGATGATATTTCAAGAATTTCAGATTATGATACCCTATTTATCCGTGCTACTACTGATCCAAGCAGCTGCGCTTATATTATATCAAGACTGGCAGAACAATACGGTTTAAAAGTAATAGACGACCCGCACTCGATCAGGACATGTTCTAATAAAGTTATCCTTCATGATATTTTCCAGAAAAATAATATTCCTTCACCAGGGTCAGTATTATTCTATGGTGATTATTCACATGAAATTATTGGGGGGATTTTCAAGTCACTGGGGTGTCCTGTGATCATCAAGACACCCTATACACGATTTTCATCACATGTCGAAAAAGCAAGTAATATTGCAGAATTTATTGAAATTTCCAGGCATTTGCTAAGGAAAGCCAAAGTTCTTGTAGTCCAGGAATATGTGCGATCAGATTTTGACTGGCGTGTCGGTATCCTCAGGAACGAAGTGATCTATTTATGTAAGTATTATATCCCTAAAGGGGGATGGAAAGTAAAATCCAAAATAAATGGGAAGAACGTATGGGGAGAAACAATAGCAGTATCACGTGATACAATTTCCCCTGAATTAAAGGATCTTTCAATAAACCTTTCAAAACACATCGGTACTGGTCTTTATGGCCTGGATGTGAAAGAAACGAATGATGGATTTAAAGTTATTGAAATAAATGACAATCCAAGCATTTATGATGGATTTGAGGATGTTATTGACAATGATATTTATGAAAAGATCATAAGTGAACTTGTTTCATAATTTTTTTATGAGGTGGAAAGCGTCATCGCCGTTGCTATAATAATTAGATAATCTCCTATCGATATTAAAACCCTTCGAAAAGTAAAGGTTCCTGGCAGCATTGTTATTAATTCCCGTTTCTAATGAGATATTACCATAGCCTTTTTTTTCCAGTTGATCCAGAGCAAAATCCATAAGAGAACTTGCTACCCCCTTGCGCCTGTATTCTGGATGGACATTTAATGAATATATCCTTGCATTTAAAATATGTTTTCTCAAAAGAATTATCATCGACCCTACGATATTCCCATCAGTTTCAGCAAGTAGTACTATGGACTTGGCTTTTAATAGTAGATATTGTATTTGATGAATATGAAATGTTTCTTCTTTAAAACATATCTTTTCCAGGCTCAATAAAGCAGAAAGATCATCCTTTGTAGCCTGGCGGATGTGCGGGGTCAAGGAACGGCCACGCGCGATCTTACGCATTCCTGGACCTGTTTCACAACTTCTGGATAATCACCGAAGATGAAACCAAGATCTACGGTACCAACAAGATCAACTACCCCGATAGCAGCAATGCCATAACCTTCTTTATTCCGTATAGGCACAACGATCACAGGTATACCTGAATATTTTCCGTTTGTTGGAATAATCCTCATCATCTTGTTTTCCTTAAGTACGGATTCAAGCACAGGCCCGCTATAATCGTTATCAAGGATCTTTCCTTTTTCAATCCGCAGACCATTCTTATTCAAGCTTCTCATGGTCACAGGCAGTCCCAGGAGTTCATGTATCGCCATCGCAAATGGAGCAAGGTCCTGGGAGCTTGAATCAGCTGTTATCTGGATATTAGAGTATTTCATAATATTCATTGATATATAAATAGATATATAAAGTAATTTAATATATTACGTTTCATATACAATATTACGTTTCATATACAATTCTATCTTCTTTTAACATCTGACGAGCTTTATTTAAGTCACCAAGCTCTTCAAACTGATATCTAAAAATTATTAGCGTATTCCTGTCACTTGAAGGGTATTTTCTTAAAAGCAATTTATCTACCTCAAAGATCAATTTTTTCTCTTTTGTCCTTACATCTTCTATCTCTTCGATCAATTCTCTCAATTTGGCAATATTTTCTTTTTCAGTAGTTTTTGGCATACTTAATCACCAGTCTTTTAAGTTACTATTGGACGTCTCCCTATTAGTAGATATTTAGTTAAGTACGATATTTAAAGTTAACTCTTTTTCAAAGTTAACATGTTCACGCTACACCTATCTTGCTACAAGGACAGTACATTCTGCATTTCGTACCACGTTTTCGGCTACACTTCCCAGAAGCACCCTTTTTATACCCTTTCTTCCTTCAGAACCTACTACGATAGTATGGACTTTGAGACTTTTTGCAACATTCAGGATCGTTTCAGACGGACTTCCAAGTTTTAAGATCCTTTGCACAGAAATACCCTGTGTTTTCCCATCCTTTACAACCTCATCCAGAATCTTTTCGCCGTACTTTATCAATTCCGACTGTTCAGAAGTAGACGGAACATTTACTACATAGAGGGCTGCCATTCGAATATTATATGACTTCGATATCCTCAAAGCAGCTATCTGTGCTTTTTTCGCGGATTCTGAACCATCAGTCGCAAGCAGAACTTCAACTTTTCCCATAGGTAATTTTTATGTCTTAAAACATATTAAAGCTTACAGTTATCAAAAAGAAATCTCTATTTCAGGTTAGAGCTATTACTTCAACTTTAGGTTTTATTGGACTCATTACTATGAGATTTTCAGAACATCTGGACTCATATTTTGCTCCATTTAGATCCAGCACACTCAATAATATTTTTTCTATTGCATTTATTGCGCGTTTATCAGTGTTGCCATGATAAATATACATTGTATTTTCGTTTACATCTATTCTTTCTACGATACCCATGAACTCGTAAACCGATTTCATTGTCTGGATAAGTGCATCAATTGGTATATCCCTGATCGGGATCTTATGTATAGCCTCAATCGGTGCAGTTAAATAGCTTGGGGCTTCTTTTCCAATGAGTAATTCGTTATAATAATTTTTTGGCAAAGCTACCATATTATAATTAGTTTGTTTGTAGAGATTTACGATACATTTCCAGAAATCCTGTTTTTTTGAAATTTCGGATGAAATATCTTCCAGTTCACCAAAAAAATTTATGAGTGATTGTTTAGCAGTATAGACATTCAGCTGTTTTTTGAAATTTACTGTGATTTTATTTGATATCCTCTTGAGAGAGATAATTTCTTGCTTTTTATTAATTACCATGAAAGATGAGATCATCCCACCCAGAAATTCCATTTTATAACTGCTATTTCCAGAAAGCACTACTTTTACCTGTGAAGGATTTACATTGTCATCGTAGTGTCACGTCAATAATATAAAGTCGTAAAGTATATATTATATATCATTCATAATATATCATCGAGGATGGATTATGAAGAAATATATAGTAAAACTT
>JAPMTR010000090.1 GCA_026552975.1 Candidatus Methanoperedens sp. | reverse complement strand
ATCCAGCCTGTTCTTCAATCCATTTTATGATAGAAGCGAGTGTGGAAGGAATTTATTAGTAGTTATTTATATAATCCAAGCGAATCATGACGGTATGGCAAAAGCAGCATTGAATAACCAAAACCTTTATTATAGGGTTATCCTATTTTACCAGAAGGTTTTACCAAAATGGTTTTGAAAATAAAACGGAAAAAAGGCGAATGAATTCCGACCAAAAACTATTTTTATGTATAACCCAATTTAAGATAGCTATTATTTTAGGATAGCTTTTATATAATTTATTTGATTTATTAAAATTATGGACGTGAAATATATTGTTCGACAATAACGAAACACCAGGCAATGTTCCTCTGAGACTGGGAGAATATATACGGGTGCTCAAGCTGACCAGGAAACCTACAAAAGAGGAATTCTCAGTCATTGCAAAAGTTGCAGGCGCAGGCATACTTTTAGTAGGGTTCATAGGATTTATTATTTATATTTTAATTACAGTGATGCCAGGATGGTTCAAATGAACGATGAATTCCCCGGTATTTTTGTCATCAAGACCACAGCCAACCAGGAAAGAGCGGTTGCGAACCTGATCGAAAAAGTGACAAAGAAAGAGCACCTGGGAATTCATGCAGTCCTTGCCCCCGATGAATTAAAAGGATATGTTCTTGTTGAAGCGGCGACCCCTGAAGATGTAGATCAGGTCATCCAGAATGTCCCTCACGCAAGGACAATGATCAAAGGTCAGTCAAGCTTTGAGGAGATTTCACATTTCCTTACACCCAAACTCACGGTAACAGGCATTACTGAAGGGTGTATTGTTGAACTGATATCGGGTCCTTTTAAAGGAGAAAAAGCCAGGGTAAAAAGAATTGATGCAACTCATGAAGAGATCACAGTAGAACTGTTCGAGGCGATGGTACCCATCCCGGTCACAGTTCGAGGCGATAATGTTCGAATATTAAGAAGAGAAGATGAAGATAAATAATATTAACTGGAGATAATAAAAATGGTAAGCGTTGTAGAAGCATTAGTTTCAGGCGGTTCAGCATCCGCAGGTCCACCACTTGGCCCATCACTTGGTCCTCTTGGTGTGAACGTAAAAGCGATCATAGACAAAATAAATGAACAGACATCAGCGTTTAAGGGAATGCAGGTTCCGATCAAAGTAATTATTGATGATAAGAAACAATTCACAATAACCGTTGGCACCCCGCCCACATCAGCTCTTATAATAAAAGAGGCTGGTATCGAAAAAGGTTCAGGGACACCAAATACCCAGACAGTTGGCAATATCACGGCCAAGCAGGCAGTGAAAATAGCCCGCATGAAAAAGAGCGACACACTTGCAAAATCATTGAAAAATGCAGTAAAAGAGGTCGTAGGTTCATGTGTTCCACTGGGCGTTACTTTTGAAGGTATCAAGCCCAAGGAAGCCATAGGCGTTATAAATAGCGGCAAATTCGACTCGGAATTCTCCGAGCCGCTATAATTTTTTTTTGTTTTGTATATAGTTATTTTTTCATTATTCTAATTTCATCTTGCCACAAGCACAGTACATTTCGCTTTTCTCACTACTGCCTGTGCAACGCTTCCAAGATCAGGGTCCCGCTCAGTTTCACCCTCACTGGCCATGACGATGGTATGAACCCCGTATTTCCCGGCAGCTTCAAGGATCGAATGAGCAATGATCTCTGCACGCGCTCCTTTTACAGGCATCCGCTGGATGCTTACCCCTACGAGGATCTTATGGATATCAACTCCCATATTTTCCCCTGTTTCAACCACTCGCTTTAGTACTTCCTCGCCATGAGCAATAAGTTCCTCTCGTTCTGAATCCTTCCTGGCCACAGCCACATAGATCGCTGCCATCCTGATATTATATGATTTAGAGATCTTCATGGCTGCGATTTCAGCTTTATGTGCACATTCACTTCCATCTGTGGCAAGAAGGATCTCATATTTTGTCATGATAATGCCTCTTTTCTCTTTATCTTTTGTTCAAGTTTATCAATCGCTACCATGATCCCAAAGATCAAAGCCTGTGGTCTGGGGGGACAGCCAGGTATATAAACATCAACCGGAAGGATCTTATCAACGCCACCGCAGCTTGCGTATGTATCCCCGAAAATACCGCCATTGCAGGCACATGATCCCATCGCGGCAACAAGTTTCGGAGACGGGGTGGCATTATAGGTCTTAAGAAGCGCCAGTTCCATATTTCTCGTCACAGGACCTGTAACTAGCAGCATGTCGGCATGCCTGGGGGATGCAACAATATGCAGACCGAATCGTTCGATATCGTATATGGGATTTGAGAGGGCATTTACTTCTACCTCACATGCGTTGCAAGAACCTGCATCAACTTCACGAATATGAAGGGAGCGGCCAAATATCTTTTTGATCTTATCATTCATTCGCTGCCCCATGATCTCGATCTCGTCTTCAACTGTCATGACTTACTCCTGATGCTTGATAAAAGATCCTCTTTTTTCTTTGCGCAAAGTTCATATTCCAGAGTAAGTTTAATGGCGCCTGCCGTGCATACTTCCTCGCATCTTCCACAGAATATGCAGCCACAGCAGGATAATGAAAGCCTTTTTTCACCTTTTTGTTCACAGAGCCATATAACCCCTGGAGGACAAACCTTTATGCAATTTCCGCAATAGGTGCACTTTTCAGCGGCAAACTCTGGTTTCCCCCTAAACCCTTCCGGGGCTATATCGGGAACCTGCGGGTACTTAATAGTTTGACAACCAGTCCGTAATGTTTTCTTAATTATCTCAAGCATTCTTCCACCTACATATCGTTACCAGAGTATGATAAACTCAGGCTCTTGTTTATTATGGGAAAATCTGGAACGATATTATCAAGAACAGCATACTCAATAGCAAGCCAGTTACAAAAAGACGGGTCTCGAACCTTGCATCGTTCGATCCTGTTCCCGATCGTCCTGATCCAGTAAATGGTCTCGCCTCTTGGCGCTTCTGTATATCCCAGGGCCTGGCCGTCGGGGATTCTGTCAAGATGTACCCTGATCTCTCCTTCAGGAAGAGCCCAGAGTGCCTGCTCGATCAAAGCCACGGATTCACATATTTCATCAGCCCGCACTATCGTTCTTGAAAGAACATCGCCTGCTTTTTGAATCGGCACTTTGAAATTTAATTCTTTGTAAGCCGCATAAGGATGGTCACGCCTTGTGTCCCGGTCTAAACCTGAGGCTCGCCCTACCGGCCCAACCACATGCAATCCTTTTGCTATATCATTATAGATGCGCCCCGTATTTTCTATCCGGTCCATAAGTGAAGGTGTAGAGGTGAGATGTTCCATTAATTTCCTGAAATCACGCTGGATATTGGACAATTTTTGTAAGATCATATTCTTCTTATCACCAATATCGCGCCTCACCCCTCCGATCGCGTTCATGCCGCGAAGCATCCTGCTGCCTGTTATTTGCTCGTTGAGCTGCAATACTTCTTCTTTTAACTTGTTAGCATGAGCAGCCCCGAATGCAAAAGCCACATCTGTTGCGATCCCGGCAATATCTGCGAGATGGTTGTATATGCGTTCAAGTTCAAGAAGGATCGTCCTGATGTATATTGCGCGAAGGGGAACATTGATGAGAGCTATTTTTTCCATAGCCTGGCAAAATGCGACAACATGAGCCACTGAGTTATCACCGGAGACTCTTTCAGCCAGAAATACAGCTTTATCTATCGAGATGTTCTCGAACAATTTCTCAACACCTTTATGTGTGTAGAAATGCCTTATTTCAAGATTGATTATGGGCTCGCCGGCCACACTGAACCTGAAGTGCCCGGGTTCAATAACGCCTGCGTGGACTGGCCCCACAGGTATCTCATAAACTCCTTCACCATCTACATGGCGATAAATATATTCGCCTTTGACACGGGGTGGTTTTGTTTTGATATCAAAGTCTTTCCGCAGGGGATGGATCTCCTCAGGCCAATCCTCAAAATTCATAAGCCTCCTGGGGTCAGGATGTCCCAGCGGAACAAGGCCGAACATGTCCTGCATTTCCCGCTCATACCAGTTCGCAGAGGCGATCTTGGGTGTGATTGAAGGATATGATGATTCTTTACTGTCAACTTTTATTCTTAGAATGATGAAGGCATCGTTCCTGTCCATCGAAAAAACATAATGGATCTTGAATGACCCATCAATTTTTCTTTCATCGGTAGCAAATATCGAAACAAGCGGCAGGTCCAAATGATAGTAGATATGATCGCATAATTTTACGATCGATCCTTTTTTTACAGTGAAATATATTTCATTGTGAGATCGTGATTCTTCAAGAATGTTATCATGAAGATCTTTTTTTATCTTTTCTATGATCTCATTATTCATCTTTTCACCTCACAACTGCTACCACGTTCATGATCATCTTGTAAAAGGCGGGGGGCATGTAAAAACCAAGGACAAATACGAATACTACAAGGATCACCATAGCACTCAGCGTCCACCTGCTAACCTCACCCGGAATTATCCCAGGTGTTGGGTTTCCAAAGATCATTTTGCTCAGGTTATAGAAAAAGCCTGCAAAGATCATTATTATAAACAGCAGGAATAAAACTGATGCGATGATATGGCCTCCCAGGAATCCAGAGGAAAGGATAGTAAACTCACTGATGAATATGCTAAAGGGAGGGGAACCTGTGATGGCAAGTCCCCCTATCAGAAGTATAGCTCCGGTCATGGGCATTGTTTTAACTATTCCGCTGACTTTATCGATCTCTTTTGTCCCATATTTAAGAAGCACATTTCCCACGCCAAAGAACATGAGTGATTTTGTCATAGCATGGTTGAACATGTGGAGTATTGCCCCGAATATCCCGTACACACCCCCAAAACCAATACCAAGCGCGATAATTCCCATGTGCTCAACGCTGCTATACGCAAGAAGGCGCTTGTAATCTTCCTGGAGGATAATGAACGGCACAGCAATACCAAGAGACAGCAGACCGAAAATTATGAGAAGATTACTTGTGAATTCCGGTCCTGTTGATTTGGTGGCTATTGAATAAAATCGAATTATCCCATACATAGCGCAATTAACAAGAGTTCCTGAAAGAAGCGCGCCCACCGGGGTCGGGGATTCGCTATATGCGTCTGGAAGCCAGGTATGCATAGGAGCAAGGCCTGCTTTTGTGCCATATCCTATCAGAATAAAAATGAAGGCAAGTTTCATGATCATAGGGTCAAACTGCCCGGCCACAGCAATGAGTGATGTCCAGTTAAGCGCATCACCTGTTTCTCCCAGGATCTTTACTGCTGCGTAATATGTAAGGATCGTTCCAAAAAGGGCGAATGTAATGCCTACAGTTGATATAATAACGTATTTCCATGCAGCTTCTACCGAGGCTTTATTTGAGTAAAAAATTATAAGAAGTGCTGACACAAGTGTTGTCATCTCGATAGCGATCCACAGGCCAAGGTTATTGGTAACACCTACCAGGAGCATTGTGAATACGAAGAAATGGAACAGCACATAATACATTTTCAATCGCTTCAGATCTATTACATTATGGCTGATCTCATGCCCCATATATCCTATTGAATAAATTGATGAAACAAAGCTGATGATGGAGACGATAAGGACTATATAAGCGCTGAATGCATCCGCAAATAGTGAATTCTGCCATGTTACAATAATACCATTCCTGTAAACATCCAGGACAAGTGATAGGCCAAATATTAGAGTCATCAATGAACCCAGGATGCTTATTGTCTCAACCTGTCTGCGGCTTCTAGTAAAATAGCATAATATACCGGTTAAGATAGGAGTAAAAAGGAGATATTCGATCATCTATATCAACCTATTAAAGTTTTAAGCAGATCTGTATCAATACTTTCAAAGGTCTTGTTTATCCTGAATATCAATATTCCCATTATAAGTACGGCTATGAGAACATCGAAGAATATTCCAAGTTCAACAAGCAATGGCATCCCATTTGTAAGGGATATAGCGCCCAGGAAAAGACCATTTTCCATGATCAATATACCCAGCATCTGCATTATGGCCTTTTTCCTGCTTATCATAATAAAAAGCCCGATTGATACAAGGGATACGGAAGCAGAAAGGGCAAAACTTGAAAGTTCAGAAATGACATTAATGGATCTTATCAAATAATATGATATTACGACCAGCATTCCTCCGATTATAAGAGAGGGTGATATTTTTACATATAGTTCGACCTCTTTTTTTACTTTGATCTCACGAATGATATATAATAGGAAATAAGGTATAACTATTGATTTGAATAAAATAGTCAGGACCGCTATAATGTATATTTCATCCTTTCCTGTAGAAAATGCAACAGTCCCGGCAACACATGCAAGGAGGAATGACTGGATCCCAAAATCACGGATGCATGAATAAAGCCTTGTCGATCCAAGGATCATAAAAGTCGATACAAGTATCAAAGCTATCAACAACTGCATAGTATTTGATCCAAAAATAATCTCAGCCATTTTTTATCCTCCTTTAACAATAATAAATGAAACAAGCGCAAGGAATGAGAACATCAAAGAAATGGATAACAGGTCAGGAAGCCTGAAAAGTCTCCATTTTGCAGTTGAGGTCTCAACCACAGCCATTGCTATCCCGATCATAAAGATTTTTATTATATAAACAACAAGAGCTAATACGATCGTTACAATACCTGCTTCTCTAGATGCTATACCCCAGGGGAAAAATATGTTAGCAAGCAATGAAAAAACAAGTAATTGCTTTACCATGGCTCCAAGTTCAACGATGGCCAGCTGTTTTCCTGAATATTCAAGTATCATGGCTTCATGGATCATGGTAAGTTCAAGATGGGTAGAAGGATTGTCAACAGGTATGCGTCCTGTTTCTGCTATTGCGATTATAAACAGCGCAACGAATGCCAGTATCTGGTAAGGGGATAATGCATCGATACCCAACCCTGAAACTGTCTGTGAAATATAGCTCAAATTAGTCGAACCCACATTTAGCGCCACTGCAAATATCGAAAGCATCAATGCAGGTTCTACCATGGCTGCCACGAACATCTCACGGCTTCCACCCATGCCTCCAAATGAACTGCCCGCATCAAGTGAAGCAAGAGCGGTGAAAAAGCGCGCAAGTGCAAAGAGATAGACTACAGCGATCAGGTCTCCGGCAAAACCAAGGGGAAGCCGGGTAATAAATATGGGTATTAATAGACCCGCTGTCATGACAGCAGCAAATGATATGATCGGGGCTGCATGGAATATCCAGGAGACATTTTGTGATATTACGGAATCCTTCCTGAGAAGTTTTGCAACATCATAATATGGCTGGAATATACTGGGCCCCTTCCTGATCTGGAAAAATGCTTTTGTTTTCTTGATAATTCCACTAAGAAGCGGTGAAAGCGCAAGAATTATGATTATCTGAAAAATTACGGACACCAATGCCGATATCATGAGCTGCCTCCTGTTATAACATACATGAATAGTATAATTAATGTGCCAAAAATGTAACCCAGATATGTTTGGATGCTTCCAGTGCGGATCTTCAATAATTTCCTTGATCTTGAAATAACAAAACCGACGACTGGTTCGTATAAGTATTGTTCGATCACCTGTTCGATCCTGGACTCGAATTTAAAGGATTCTTTAAGTAAGGGAGATGTGGAATACGTAATATCTATCTCTCTTTTGGGACGATAAATGTTCTTGAACCACATCAGCACAGGTTTTGAAAAAGCAGTAGCTGTATATTCATTCCTTGATGTGGATACAGGTTGTCCGCATCCCCATGTTTCATATACCGGTTGATCTTTCCTGTATTTCAGGAACAGGATGATTGATGGGATAAATATAAAAATGATCATTAATGCCAGGATCACCGGAGTCGACGAAGAGATAGCCCCTGAGGGGATAGAAAATGTAGCAAATTCCCCGAAAGTGAACGATTCAAGGTTCCCTGTAAATGATGCTGCGATCCTTTCGAGTACAGGCAATACATAAAATGGCAGGATGCCAAGTAATATCGATAATGCTGCAAATATCCCCATTCCGATAAGCATTGGCGTATTTGCTTCCTTTGCATGTTCTGCATGTTTGCTTCTTGGAAGTGCCAGGAATCCTATCCCGAAAAATTTGAGGAAACAATAAGCTGCAAGCGCTCCTGTTAAAGCAAGGGTCGCAGCGCTTATGGATAATATTATCCGGGGGAAGGATTCATTCAAATTGAAACCCAGGAGCAGCGATTGGAAAGTCAGCCATTCGCTCACAAAACCGCTAAAAGGCGGCAATGCACATATCGATAGAACCCCGATAAGGATTAAGATCGCGCTTTTTGGCATTTTCTTGATAAGACCACCCAATTCTTCGATGTTTTTCGTATGAGTTGAATAAAGGATCGAGCCTGCACCCATAAATAATAGACCTTTGAATATGGAATGGTTAAGCAAATGATATAAAGCGGCTACTGCGGCGATGGATGCAAGGACAGGCTTTCCACTTGCGAAAAAGATCATGGATGCGCCAATTCCAATGAGGATTATCCCGATATTTTCGATACTGCTAAATGCAAGCATTCTCTTGATATCGGATTCCACGACCGCATAGAGAATTCCAAGTATCGCAGATATCGTGCCAAGAATAAGCACAAGATAACCCCACCAGGCCTGGCTTGCGCCAAGGAAATCAAAGAAAACCCGAATGAGCATAAAAATTGCGATCTTGATCATGACGCCTGACATGAGCGCTGACACGTTGCTTGGGGCTTCGGGGTGAGCGTATGGAAGCCAGATATGCATGGGAACAATTCCGGCTTTTGTCCCAAAACCAATGAGTGCGAATATGAATGCAAGATCTTTAAGAAGCGGTGTCATCGTTTTACCTGCTTCTGCGAATGTTGCGAAGCTGTAACTTGCGCTTGTTCCCACAAAGAGCAGGAATGACAGCATGATAAAACCAGTTCCGATATGGGTCATGACTATATAGATAAAACCCGCTTTTCTTGTTTCGGGTTTTTCGTGTTCATAGACAACCAGGAAATAAGACACCACAGACATCAATTCCCAGACGATCAGGAACATTACCGCATTATCTGCGGATGCGACAAGTATCATTGAAAGAACGAAGATATTATACAGGGAACCCAGGTAGCCGATATTCTTTTTCCCGAAATATTCGCGAACATATCCTGTTGAGTATATCGAGACTGCAAAGACGGATATGGATATGACCAGGATGAAGAATGCAGCGAGCTTATCAACAAAAAAGCCAAATTTCAGGTATGATCCTCCTGAAAGGTCATATGAAAATGTATCACCGAAAATTATTGAGATCGAGAAGATGATTCCCAGCAGCGCCGCGATTGCGGAGCTTATGAAAGAGGAATACGAACATAACCTGTCCTTCTTATTTAGAACGACAGCCGACGCGGCGCCTATCAAGTAGAACGCGATGATCCCGAAGAACAAATAATTTAAAATTTTAAATCCCAGCTTTCTTTAAGTATTTAATTTAATGAACAACAGAGCCACGTATCATCTTTGTTTTGGTATTTAAGACTACCTGAGAAAATGAAATGGTGTGTATTGATTATTAGTGAGGGATAAACGGACGAACACAACCGTTTCGCGCCAATCTAACAATCGCGTCGGACAATGTGCGCGGTAGTAAAATCGGAGGGCTGTGCGATACTGAGAACTGTGCAGAGTCACTTTTCGTGGTTCACATAGGTGAATCAATACTGAGGTTACGGTTTTCCCTATTTGACCATGGCTAAAATATCTTCCATATCCATTATTTTAACTTTGTCCATCTTTGTCTCGTTTTTAGTTTTAGTTATAAATATTTTTTCTGCTTTGATGAAAGTTGTTTTTTCGACAAATTTTTTTAGATCGTTGCTGTCGTATTTTCCCCATTTTACTTCTCCAATGATAACCGCCTTATTTCTCACAGTTATAATAAAATCCATCTCTTTCGAAGGGGTCGCGTAATATTCTTTTTTCCCGTGGTAAACGATGGCGAACAAATCCCCGATAAAATTTTGAACTGCAAAATTCCTTAGTTTATCTATAGTCGGCCTGGCTTCTTCAAAACTGACATCCCGATCTTCAAAACCATATCTGTCGGCAAGATAGAAAAAAGCCTCCATTATAGGCGAAGATAATCTGTACATTTTTTTCTTTGAGGAAAAAATTGACAGGGATTCCACCAGCCCCATACCTTCCATATTTTTGATATATGGAATTACCAAAGAGCTATCAGCCCTTTCGATCACTTTTCTACCGGCAAGGATTGAGGCTATATTCTTATAATCCAATTCGCCAGCTCCAATAAGCCTTAATATAGCCTCGTATACCTTTGTGAACTCTCGTTCTTCTTCCGTAAATATCTCCCCAACGAGTGAAGGTACCGTAAATTTTGAATATTTCAAAAGGTCATAAATGACCTTTTCACTGGTACCTTCTTTTGAAAAAAAAGGGATGGTCCATGCATCTGCAAGATATGGGGCAAGTTCAATTGCCTGCATCGCATCCATTCTTCTTGAAAGTTCCCGTAATATGTTTGCCGGCCCTATTAACCCAAGCCTGTACTGCATGGCCAGTCCAAGGAGGGGTGATTTGTTTCCAAACAGTTTTTTTATTACCCTCATGCTGGAGCCGGAAAAAATAACCTTTCCTTCTGGATGAAGATTGGATATTCCCTCAATTACAGATTCAGGAAGTCTCTGGAATTCATCTATAACTACTTTTTTATCAGCGAGAAGCAGTTCTGATACTGCCATTGAAAAATCGTCCATATTGTTAATCCTACTGATGGCGAACTTTTCGGCTAAGATACTGCCGTCCCTGTTTACCCTGAAAAAAACATCATATTCCAGAAAGTTTTTTATTAAGAATGTTTTCCCTACTTTTCTTCTTCCATAAATTAATATCCAGCCGTTTATTTTTTTTATTTCATCGGACTCATCCCTGTATATAATCTCTGAACCCATATTCATGAATTAGGGTTCAGGATTATATAGTTATCCTTAACCTTGAGACGGTTCAAATTCAAGTATCTATCCAGAAATTAAACTTCCTTCCCTCATCCCCCGCTTCCCACATAGATCAATGAGATCACAAGCGTGATAAGAATATAGAGCAGGTAAGTCTGGAGATACCCTGTCTGAATTATCCTCATGAACCGCGATACATTCACAACTACCCATATGATCGGATCATACAGGTATTTTTCAAATATTGGCTCGATCTGTGATTCGAACCTCACTCCTCCCTTAAAGAACGACGAATCCGAATACGTTGTCTGTATCTCCCTTCTAGGCCTGAATAACCCTGCGAACCACATGCGGAATGGCTTTGAGAATGCTGTTGCCGTATATTCATTTCTTCCGGTGGAGATGGGCTGCCCACAGCCCCATGTTTCATATTTCGGCTCTGGGGTGCGTTTTAGAAGTAAATACATGATTACTGGAAGCGGTATAACCACAAATACGAGAACGGCAATGGCTGCCGTCGAAATGGTTGCAGGGAAAGCCGATATTGTTGCCATCGATAGATCGGAATTGATCATGGAACTGACGCTTACACCCACAAGCGGTGAAGATATGGAATCAAAGATCCTGATGAAATAAAAAGGCAAAACTCCAAGGACTATGCACATAAGAGAAAGAATACCCATTCCTATCAGCATTGGGACAGGCGCTTCCTTCGAATGCCGTGCGTGTTCACTTCTTGGAAGGGCAAGGAAACTGACCCCGAAGGCTTTCACAAAACATGCTGCTGCAAGGGCACTTGTCAGGGCAAGACCTGCACCGCTAAAAAGGATGAGCATTTTCGTGATATTGTCTGAAAGATAGATACTTGACAATTGAGCCTGGAAGATCAGCCATTCACTCACAAAACCATTAAAGGGTGGAAGAGCACAGATCGAGATCGACCCTATCAGGAAAAAGAGCGCAGTCCATGGCATTTTCTTGATGAGACCTCCATAATCCTCAATGTTTTTCGTGTGCGTTGCATAAACAAGAGAGCCTGCTCCCATGAACAGCAGCGATTTAAATACAGCGTGATTGATCGTATGGTAAAGCCCTGCTATTAATCCAAACGCTGCAAGGGTGGGGTGGCCTGAAGCCATAAATATCATGGATACCCCAACTCCTATCAGGATGATCCCGATATTCTCAACGCTATGATATGCAAGAAGACGTTTCATATCATGTTCCATCAGGGCATACAATACTCCAAGAAGCGCTGAAACTGACGCAAGTATCAAAACAAGCATGCCCCACCAGGCAACATCTGCCCCAAGAAAATCATAAAAGACGCGAATAAGCATAAAGATCGCTGTTTTTATCATCACACCCGACATGAGCGCAGAAACATTGCTCGGCGCCGCAGGATGAGCATACGGAAGCCATATATGCAAAGGAACGATGCCGGCTTTAGTACCAAAACCAATAAGTGCAAAAATAAAAACCGCATCTTTTAGGCCGGGCGACAATGCTGCAGCAGCAGCATTGAAGGTATTGAAATTGAAACTTCCGCTTGAACCTGCAAGGATCATTAAAGATAAAATAATGAATCCGGTGCCGATATGTGTCATCACAATATATATGAAACCCGCTTTTCTTGCTTCTTTGTTCTCATGTTCGAAAAGCACAAGCAGATATGAAATTATGGACATCAATTCCCAGACTATCAGGAACATGACAACATTATTTGCAGAAACGACAAGAATCATTGAAAGGATAAAAATATTGTACAGGAATCCAAGGTAACCGATATTTTTTTTTCCGTAATATTCGCGGACATATCCGATCGAATATATTGATACTGCAAACGCTGTTATTGATATGACCAGAATGAAGAATGCAGATAATTTATCTACAAAAAGACCGTAGGTCAAAGGCAGGTCGCTTGCTGCTGTAAATTCAAAATTCTTTCCTGATAACACTGAAAATGAAAAAACGATGCCAAGGATGGATGCAATACTGGCGCTAAGAAATGATGCGTATGTACACGAACGATCTTTTTTATTTAATATCAGGGCTGATACAGACCCGATAAGGTATGCTGCGATTACTCCTAAAAAGAGATAGGAAAGCATGAGAGAAATGATTATAATATATTCTGTATTTAAGACTTTCTAAAGAGTATAAAATGAATATATTGATTATTAATGATGAATTTTTGCATCAACCAAATATTTATGGCTTTATAGATTAAAAACAGTGTATAAAATATAATTGTTGGAAATTATGGGAATTGATAAAAAAAGAGTTGTCACAACCTCTTCGCGCGGACTGTCCTGGCTAAAAGAACAGGAACCGCAAACTGTCAAAGATATCTCCCGCTCGATCCAGGCGCTTTCTTTGTGGGATGAACCTGCATCTTTTCTCATTGAGAAATTGATATCAATGAAAAAAGATGGGTACTGGGAAACTGAAACACCTGTAAACGATACTGCAAGGTCATGCATCGCGCTTTCAATGGGTGGAAATATCCAATCCGAATCGATGCGCTGGTTACAAGACCAGCAGAAAGATGACAACTGGAACAACAATGAAATTGATACTGCATATGCTCTCATGGCACTGGGAGATGGCAGAATAAAAAACGAAAACGGATGCGAATGGCTGGTTAGAAATTACGGGGTGAAGTGGGAACATCCTGGAACCACAAGCCTCATAATCACAGCGCTTGAAAAGCAGGACAAAAAAAAATACGAGGATTTTATTAAGGACAGGGCTGAATGGCTCATATCAAAGAGGCAGGATGGAGGTTGGACATATATCGCTACAAGTAACCTTGTCATCCAGGCACTTCTCATTTCAGGGTTAGATGAGCAGGAAATTGCACCTTCGATATCATGGCTTCTTGGAAAACAGGAAGGCAACGGCAGCTGGAAAGATATTATTTCAACAACGCTTTCATTGATATCTTTGAAAATGTGTCTGGATAAATTTAATAGTGGTTCAGATCAATGAGGGGTCATGAGTAAGAAAGCAGCAGTCATAAAAGGCGATGGCGTTGGACCTGAACTTGTTAACAGTATGCTTCGGGTAGCAGAAGCGGTCGGGACAAAAGTTGAATTCGTGATGTGTGAAGGGGGAGAGCAGTGGTGGAAAGAAAATGGCGGGGATTCACTCATCCCTGAAGCGACATGGGATGTGCTTGCACATACAGATGCTGGTTTTAAAGGCCCAACAACAACTCCCGGGGGGGCAGGTTCGCCAAAAAGCGTTGCAGTATCGATCAGACAAAAGTTCAACCTGTATGCGAATGTCAGGCCGATAAAAACATTCCCGAATACCCAGAAACCACTGGGAGATGTTGATTTTACGTGTGTAAGAGAAGGTACGGAAGGACTTTATTTTGGAAAAGAAGTGCAGCTTACAGATGATGTTTATATCGCCATAAGAAAGATCACGCGCCCAGCATGTCGAAATGTTGCCAAATACGCATTCGAGGAAGCAAAAAGACGCGGCTGGAAGAGCATTGTTACGATCCATAAGAGCAATATCCTCAAAATGACATGCGGAACTTTCCTTGAGGAAGTTGAACATATGTCAAAGAATTATCCCGGCATTGAGGTTGAGGAATACCACATTGATAACATCGCACAGCAGCTGATCAAGAATCCGCAGATATTCAACCAGAAAGTCCTGTTATCTACGAATCTTTTCATGGACATATTGAGCGAAGAGTGTTCCGCGCTTGTCGGAAGTATCGGTCTTATCTATTCGGCCAATATCGGTGACAATTATGCCATGTTTGAGCCGGCACACGGTTCTGCCCCGAAATATGCAGGACTTGATAAAGTAAATCCTGTAGCAACCGTACTTGCAGGGGCGTGGCTTCTTGATTACCTGGGTGAGAAAAAGAATTCTAAAGCAATATTTGAAGCTACTGAAAACGTTATCTCTGAGGGCAAATACCTGACCTATGACCTCGGTGGCAATGCAAAATCAAGCAAGATGGTCGATGAAATAATTAAAAAGATAAAGTAAAATTGAAATCTAAAATTAAATTCAGTATAAATAGAACACGGATGACACGGATCGGACGGATTTTCACTGATAATTATATCCGTGAATATCCGCGTCATCCGTGCAATCTGTGTTCTATCACAAATTTCATTTTAGCAAATGATGTATGATATCGCATCCAATTTAGCGAATTTATATCCTATACTACTGTGCTCTTCCTGAGCCAGTCGATATCGCTCTGGTACAATTCCCTCAGATCCTTAAGTCCAAGCCGAAGCATCGCAACACGGCTCACGCCCAGTCCCCATGCAAGGACAGGATATTTAATACCAAGGGGTGAGGTGACCTCTTTCCTGAAAACGCCGGCGCCGCCAAGTTCAACCCATTTTCCGCGGCTTTCGATATACACTTCAGGCTCAACGCTTGGTTCTGTGTAGGGGAAATATCCAGGCCTGAAGCGCACTTCATCAAATCCCATCCTGTGATAGAATTCTGTGAGACAGCCCAGCAGATGGTTGAAGCTCACGCCTTTATCCATAACGACTCCCTCAAGCTGCTCGAATTCAGGCGTATGCGTCGGGTCTATGGCTTCACGCCTGTAAGCCCTGTCAATGCAAAATGCCTTGACAGGCTCATCAGGGTGATCTGCCAGGTATTTTATCGTAACAGCAGTGGTGTGAGTTCGAAGCACCTGTTTTCGGGCGATATCCTCGCTCCATTTACCCCCCCATCCTCTTGATATGCCGCTGCCACTCTCGTGCATTTCTTTTACAGGTTTAATATATACTTCAGGAAGGTCGCATTCAGTTGAAAGATGGAAAGTGTCCTGCATCTCCCGCGCCGGATGGTCCTGCGGCTGGAAAAGAGCATCGAAATTCCAGAAAGAACTCTGGACGATGTCACCTTTTATCTCAGTAAAACCCATCTCAAGGAAGATCTGGCGCATCTCGTTTATGAGGCGCTGGTAAGGATGCAGTTTTGCGCCATAAACCGGTTTTATGGGAGTGTGGATATCGTAAGGGCGGATGCGTGCGTTTTTCCATGAACCTGTTGTGATTATTGTCGGTGTGAGCTGGGCGATCTCTTCCTCGATCACAAGACCTGCCGATGCAAGCGCTTTTCCCTTTGCGTTTATTGTAATGATACGTGATTTTTTCTCTGTTTTTTCAACAAGATTTCGCTTAATGAGATCCTTGACCGCATCGCGAAGGTCTGATAGCGGACCGTTTTTGAGTTTTGAAAGTATGGATTCGTCCTCTTCAACCTCAGCTTTGCCTTCCGGGATGATCATATCCCCTTCGATTCTCACCCATTTCTTTTTGCGAAGCCACCCAAGTGCGATCCCCACCATCTGGGGCGGAAATTTCTTTTTTAATTCTGAGAGGGAGACAGGAGATGTGATCGAGTTTATGACCTGGCGTTCGGGAAGTGAGACCTGCGCATACATTTCCCCTTCTTTTGTGAGTTTGTATATTGCGGTAACGGTTTCCTGAACATCGCATAAGCCTTTTTCAGCGAGAAGAAAAGCAGATTGCATTGAGGCTTCTATGTTCAATTCTGCTGATTTTGCGAGGTCTTCTGGTGAGAATTTATCTTTTGTGAGGAGGGCCTGGAGGATGCGCTTTTCGTTGTTAGTGAGGTTTGGGGGTTGTGTGATTGGCATAAAATAGGTTAATAATGGGAAGCGGGATATTTAATGATTTGGAAATTGCGGGGGTTTTTTCAATTCGCGGGTAGTCATGCCAGGATATAACATATTTGTCTATTTCAAATCAGTAATTCTCTCTGAAAGCGGGATTGCTCTCAGTTTTTTCTTCATACCTAAAGCTGTATTTAATGTTGCATGGATCAACTATTTTTCCATTGTTCTCCCAGTCCCAACATTCAGGAAATGATAGCGCATGGAATTTTTATGGTTTTAGTGGATATGATATTTTACTTTCATCCGCATCCCTGATGGGCAGACCATCTGGAAGGGATGTTCTGATCAACTTACACTCCTCCAGTATCTTCGATCCTCCTTTCCTGTGGATCGCTCCATCCACTCCTCCCCCACCCAATAAGCTCGGATTTGCAGCATTAACTATGGCGTCTCTATTTGAGCTTCCATTGTTTTTCATTTATTTTACAACTATTTATTTGCGAGGCATCATCCAGCCCGTAAATTATCTTCATTATAGAATCGATATTCTGTGTCTTATTTATTTCCACACGAGTCTTTTTTGCATCTTCCATTCCCCTCGTGAACCACTGGGCATTGAGCTTTAGATCATTAAATGAAAGCAAATCATAATTCTGGCACAATGCAACATACTCGAAAAAATCCCCCAATCGTTCACATTTTTCCTGTTCTGGCAAAATTTCCCCTTTATCAAGATAATGCGATATTCTCCTGAAAATATAGGGATATCCTATAGCAGCACGCCCGATCATAAGCCCGTCACATTCTGTATATTCCAGGACATGTCCAGCGCTTTTCTCATCACATATATCCCCATTGGCTATAACAGGAATTGAAAGCCCTTTCTTGATACTTCTTATGATATCAAGATCAGATCTTCCTGAATAACCCTGTTTCTGCGTCCGTCCGTGGACTGTTATAGCATGAGCTCCTGCCTTTTCAATGATGCGCGCGATCTTCAAAGTCTCACCGGGATCATCCAGTACCCTCATTTTTGCCGTAAGCGGTATGTCAAGTGTTTGTGAAAGTTGTTCCATGATCTTACCAATAAGTTCAGGTTTTTTTAAAAGCCCTGATCCGCATCCGTTCTTAGTTACTTCCTGGGCAGGGCAGCCAAAATTTACGTCAATAAGTTCGGGTCTATATCTACCTTGCAAGAAATGCGCAGAACGTGCCATGTTTTCAGGTATAGAACCCATCAATTGGATCCCCATCGGTCTTTCATCATTGCAGGTAAATCCCCGTTCTATGCTTTTTGGGTTGTTTCGTACCACGGCTTCGGAAGATGTCATCTCCGAAAAAACGAGAGATACCCCATACTTTTTGCTAAGAAGCCGAAATGGAAGGTTTGTTACGTCTGACATCGGCGCAAGAACAAGATTTCCTTTTAACTTCAATTTTCCTATAGTTAATGATTTCATGTATTTTCACTGTAATTGTAAGTATTTACTTAAATTACATTCATTCGTAAAGTTTAAATACAATGTTCGTATATATACGAATTAGTGGGCAGAACTTTTTTTACCACCACCCAATCTGCCCACAACTCCTATATCCTTCGATCATTTTATGGATGCATCTTTTTTCTGTAGAAGCGCGATCTTGCTTTCAAAACCGGGATTCCTGGTAGCATTCAGATGCAAACCTACATCCTCAAATGAATAACCCAGCGCAAGCCCTAGCAGCTGGCTGTAATGGACCACAGGAACGTCAAAGATCTTTCCAGCTTTTGCCAGTTCGACCTGGCCGGAATCATATTGCAAATGGCAGAATGGACACGCTTCAACAATGCAGTCGGCACCTGCTTTTTTTATCCTTTCAAGTTTGAATTCGGTCATCTTGAGTGATGTTTCAAGCATTGCCGACCTCACCCCACCTCCAGCGCCACAGCAGCTGTTTTTCCCCTCGTAAGGAATGCTTAATGCGCCTGTTGCTTCGACCAGGCCATCAAAAAATTTGGGAAATTCTGCTCCTCCCAGTTTTCTTTCTTTTGTGGGTTTAAGTAGATGGCAGCCATAATGTAAAGCTACCTTTAGTTCAAGGGGTTTTTCGATCATCTCGTCAATCATTTTTGCGCCAATTTCTTTGTCCAGGAATTCTATAATGTGCCTGACCTGGATCGTCCCCCTGAACTCCTTTCCTATTTTCTTAAGGTGGTCATTTACCTGAACCCTCAGGTCGCCATTATTTTTCAAAATATTGTTCGCATCAACAAGCGTACTGAAACATCCATTGCAGATCGTCAGAAGATCAGTATTTTTCTCCTCGCAAAGGATGATGTTCCGTGCCGCAAGAGTAAGCCATGTGTTTTGATCAAAAGACCTGAAAACTCCGGGTGCCGGGCAGCATGAAGCCTCTTTTAACTCACTCCATTTTATTCCTAACCGGTCAAGAACAAGTTTTGTGGCTTTTTCAATTCCAGGATAACGGTTGGGGATAAGGCATCCCAGGTAAAGAGAGTATTCCTTCATTCCTGGATCAGCCCATTAAAACCTGTCAATTCCAGGAGTTTCCTGACATCCTTGAGCGCTTTAGGGTACTTTCGGACTGTTTCAGTTTCCAAAAGTCCTATATTTTCCCTTTTTGTCATATTTATCTGATCTATAGGGACCGCATGCCCTGTTTCAATAAGGAATTTACATACGACCCTGTGAGCAGGCAGGATATGTCCTTTCCTGGCAGCTTCTGCACGAAGGGAAAGTATGGCATCAGTTACTTTTATTCCCCGCGGGCATCGCTCCTGGCAGTTGTAGCATGTGGTGCACATCCACAGGTCAGGATGGTCTGAAATGTCTTTTTTTAAAGAATCTTTAATGATCCTTCTCACATTGAGGCTTGTATACTTTCCAGAAGGACAGCTTCCCGTACATGCTCCGCACTGGAAGCATGTGAGTATGTCGGAATTTTTCATTGTGGGATTTATGTTGGTGATTGTATTTAAGAAAAACCCTTACATAAAAATAAATGATTCTTGCAAGTGCAGTAAAATACGCACAAGCTTTTGATAGGGACAGGCTAAATGTTTCGCTGTTGAACAATAATTTTCTTGCCGGATCACGCTTGTGTTTGGAATTTCTGGAATGTTCTATTTTGGCCTTAGCGGCAGGAAAAAAAGCAGGCTCTTGATGATATTACTTCTATATTGGTCGGCAGTGGCCTTAATGCATCTCCTGGCAGACAAATTTGAATTTGTGAGACAATTCCTGCCAGTATCTTATCTCCAGTCCTCTATTATCATATTACTCCCTCTTTTTGTGCTGGGGGTCATTGGAGTATTTTATATTCGGGTACATTCAAGTATTCAATTAAATTTTGTTAATTATGCCAGTACAGCTGAACCAATGGTACAGGCATCGCAGCCGTCGCAGACATTTTCGCATTTCATTTCAAAGATAGATGAGATCTCTTCACAGTACGACAACCAATATCCTGAAGTTAAATGGAAGGTGAGTCTGGATACAAGATTCAATGCACCGCTAATCATTGTTCCCGATTCTAACGAGGGGAAGGTACTCGAAGAACGTGTCAAGAACGGCCAGAGGAATCGGACTGAAGCAGACTTCATAGAACAAAATCTTGGAAGCGATTACGTCAGGCTTAACTACACCAGGATGTCCTGGTACTGGTTCAGGTCATCTGATATATCTTCTGAATTCATTCTTTTCAGGAAAATAGACCGACAGCCTGATAATGAACGCAGGTTTTCCCTCTTCTATAAGCCATTCAAATAGAATCAAAGTGAATATATATCATATTTATGAAAATAACACCAGTATCAAGATCAAGTAATCAGCATGCAAGGCCTCCCTTCCAGAAAGACCTTCCGCATACTTCGAATAGTGTTATTCCTCTTCATTTTTATCATGCTGACCAGTGCGACCCCAAAAAATGTACGGGAAAAAAGCTTGCCAGGTTCGATCTTGCATATCTCCATAAAAACCCCAGGACACTTCCACGGGAGGCGATATTCCTTGATCCTTTCGCCCAGCAGGCGCTTTCACCTGCAGATGATGCCAGGCGAGGTATAGTTGTCCTTGACTGCTCATGGGAAGAGGTTGAAAGGGTATTTCCTATCCTTCAAAGACTGATGTTGAAGCACCGTGCTCTTCCATACCTTGTTGCTGCAAATGCAGTGAATTTCGGGAAGCCTTTCAAGTTAAGTTCTGTGGAAGCTTTTGCGGCAGCGCTCTATATACTCGGGGAAAAAGAACAGGCTGCGGTCATACTCAACAAGTTCAAATGGGGGCCTGTATTCCTGGATCTTAACAGGGAGCCGCTTGAGAGGTATTCAGAAGCGAAGGATAGCACTGAGGTTGTAAAGATCCAGAGTGATTATCTGGGGTAATGGAAGTTGCCCGAATAAATAGGTTTATTAAGGTTAAATCCAAGTTAACGCTGGAGAATTTACAAATGAATTTCAGAAGGAATCGTCTTTGCTGTTAATGGCCCGCATACCAAACCGATAAAGATAGACCATTTACCACCATCAGCAAAACTTGTTTTTAAGGTTCTTGAATCGAACGGCTTTTTGACACAGAAAGATATTGCAAAGTATACTTATCTCCCGGCAAGGACAGTGCGTTATGCACTTAGCAGGCTTAAAGAAGAAAAAGTATTGCAGGAGCGTTTCTATTTCCAGGATGCGCGCCAGAGCCTTTATGGACTGAATGGTATTGTTCCGGGGGTGATGCCCTAATAATTTACTTAATGTTAATAAGTTTTTAACTCAAGGTGAACATGATCCAAGGAACTCATGGATCACCAATTCCACTTCTTTTTCAACATTTGTCAGCTCCTTCTGCGCCTCTATTATCACAAATCTATCAGGTTCATTTTCTGCAAGTTTTATAAGATTACCCTGGACGGTCTTTAAAAATTCGATCTTCTCAAATTTTGTTTTTTCACCGCGAACTGCACATCTTGTTACTGCGATCAATGGATCGATCGTGAAAAGAATAGTCAGGTCAGGAACTACAGTCCATCCCCCATGGATATTTTGAACGAATCCCATCGCATCATCGAAAATATTTGACAGTGTTGCTCCCTGGTATGCATATCTGCTATCTGAATACCGGTCCGAAAAAACATTCTTCCCGGCATTTAATGCAGGTTTTACGACCGTTGCGATATGTTCTGCATGGTCTGCCACAAATAAAAAAAGCTCAGCAAGAGGATCAGTGTCAGAACCGATCGATCTTTTCACAGCATTTCCTATCCAGCTATGTGTGGGTTCACGGGTGAAAACCGCATCGGGAAATTTGTTCTCAAGCATCCTGGCTACGCTTGATTTTCCGGTCCCATCGATCCCTTCAAGTGTTATTAGCTTTCCTTTTGGCACCATTGGCAGTCTATATCTTTGTAATAATGAAAAAGCCTATAAAAATAGTGGAAAGCTAGAACGTATCCAGCTGTCCTTTTGCGATCATCTCTGTTATCTTTGTGATATCAGCGAGCCATTTATCAATGATGGCTTCAGATTCAGATTTAATTGTGTTCATATTTGCGCCATCCTGGGGGATCACCTGGGCGCTTGCGATCAATGGCTGGTCAATAGGATATCCGATCTGGGAAAGGATCCTGATATAAACGTCATCGATCCCGGACACGTTAGCCGCAATATCTTTTGCGATCTGGTTGGAAACAAGGTTATACAGTTTCCCAACATGGTTGATGGGGTTCTTTCCGCTTGTGGCTTCCATGCTCATCGGCCTGTTCGGGGTGATAAGCCCGTTGCACCTGTTACCGCGCCCTACTGATCCATCGTCACCCATTTCTGCTGATGTTCCTGTAACAGTCAGGTAAACCGATCCTGCTTCTGCATCATCGCCAGTATTTACAAAGACCTCTACTTCGCGGTCTGTATATTTCCCTGCAAGATCGTATATTTTACCGCGCAGCTTTTCCTTTATCTGGAAATAATGATCCTGATCGTCAACGTGTTTATCAATCATTGCACAGGCAACTGTGAGGGTTATTTTTTCATTCTTCCTCATACCCATGACCTTGATATCAGTACCTATAGCTGGAAGATCTTTCTTGAAATTTAATACCATCTGTCGTTCGGTATTATAAACGATCTGTTCCACTTCTGAAAAGGGAGCATGACCCACACCAAACGAGGTGTCATTGGCCATTGGCGCTTTTCCTCTCTTAAAAACGCTCTGAAGGTCTGTTGATCCGGCGCCAAGTTTGCAGTCAATGATAATATCGTGTTCGCTATCAATATCAGGAAGAGTGGCTTTCAGGTAGTTTTTTGCAGCTCTTATCGCTGTTGCGTCAGTTGCGATCTTTACATCTTTGAATTCTTTCGTGGCTCTTCCCACAAGCAAAACATACATCGGTGAGATTATTTCACCGCCCTTATATTGTGGATGGGAACGTCCTGCTACGACCTCTACCTGGTCTGTATTATGATGAAGGACAGTACCGCATTTTTTGATATATTCGTTACAAAGCGCCCGACTCACCGCTTCTGCGAATCCGTCAGCCATGCTGTCTGGGTGTCCTACACCTTTTCTCTCAACTATCTCAATCTCCTGTTTTTCAATCGGGGTTTGTGTGATTTTTTCCACGCGAATGTTTCTTGCCATTTAATTGCCTCTTTTTCTTTAATTGATGCTATTTAGTTATAATAACTTTTTGTTTCTCACAAACTATTTATCTCAGATAATATAATGCGAGTGAAAAAGCAACGAACTGGTACGAAATGAAACGAACTTCTATTTGACTATATAATAATGACTTCCATATCCGAAACCACAAAAACGCTCCTCAAAAAACACGGCTACCACCTTGCAGGAACCCATGGCGCAGTAAAAACCTGCCTCTGGCTCAACAAGAGCATGCGAAATACCGGAGCATGTTACAAATCAAAATTCTATGGAATGACATCACACAGATGTATCCAGATGACACCTACGCTTGTGTGCAACCACAGGTGCCTTCATTGCTGGCGGGCAGTTGAAGTTCCTGTAGAATTTCCACCTGTATGGGATCTGCCGCAGGATATTGTGAATGGGATTCTCGATGAACACCGGCGGCTTATTTCGGGTTATGGTGGCTCGGACTTTATGGATAAAACAAGATGGAAAGAAGCCTTTTACCCGAAACATGTGGCAATTTCACTTTCCGGGGAGCCGACATTATATCCATACCTTCCTGAACTCATTGAAGAATTCCATAAAAAAGAAATGACCACATTTGTAGTCACAAACGGCACAAACCCTGAGATGGTGGGGAAAATTAATCCAACGCAGCTTTATATCAGTCTGAATGCACCTGATGAAGAAACATACCAAAAAGCATGCCAGCCAATTGGTAATTCATGGGAGAACATTCTCCGGTCGCTTGAGATCTTGAAGGATTCCGGGACAAGAACTGCTATCCGGATAACCCTTACAAAAGGTGTGAATATGTTTGATCCACAGGGTTACGCGCGTATCATTGGGATCGCTCAACCGGATTATGTTGAATTGAAGGCCTATATGCATCTTGGTTTTTCAAGAAAACGCCTTTCACAGGACAACATGCCTTCGCACGATGAGGTTATTGATTTCTCAAGACAGGTTGCGCAGGCTTTGGATTATCAGGTCGCAGATGATTCCAGGGGAAGCCGGGTGGTGTTGCTTTCAAAGGATGGGAAAAAGCAGAATATAATATAACAAAAACTTTAAGTGCTTTTATATACTTATATCAATGCAAATATGGTCGAAGGCGAGGTTGAGGCAATAACAGGTGAAAACATACTGGAAGAACCAATTGAAATTCTCGTAAATCTTGCCAAAAGCGGTGAAATAGATCCATGGAATATCAACATCGTTGAACTCACTGATAAATTCCTGAAAAAACTGGATGAACTTGAGAAAATGGATCTGCGCTTATCCGGGCGAACACTCCTATACGCATCGATATTATTGAGAATGAAATCAAATGCCCTCGTGGAAGTGGAAGAACCACCTGATGATATTGATTTTGAGTCTGATAATTTTGAAATAACAGATTATCCGGTCCCGGTCATGCCGCTTCGCCGTTCTTCAAGAAGGCCTGTGACGCTTGAAGAATTATTGACTGAATTGAAAAAAGCTGAAGTACAGGAAAAGAAAAGGATAAATCGTGCTGATAACAAAAAAGAAGAACGAAGGACTACTATCGAGGAAGTTCTCTCCATTGCCCATGATGAAGATATTGAAAGTGGGATGGGCAGGATGAGGGATTTAATTAATGATTTGCTGGAAAAACATAATTCCATTAAATTTTCAGACATTTGTACTCCTCATGACAGGTCTGGACTTGTAATGGCTTATATTTCCATACTTTTCCTGGCCACAAGAAAGGAAATATGGCTGGAGCAGGAAGAACTTTTTGGTGAGATATTCATTAGCAGGAAGGCGGCATCATGAGCGGGGATAAGGAGATCATTGAAGCGGCGCTTTTTGCATCCGGCGAACCTCTTGATATGGGACAGCTCAAGAACCTTGTTCATGGAAAGAACATTCATGAATTGGTGCAGGAATTAATGGACGAGTATGCAGCGCGCGGAAGCGCCCTTGAGATAAAGGAAATGGACGGAAGGTTCATTATGCAGGTCAAATCTGAATTCGCTGAAAAAGTTAAATCAATAGCACCCAAGGAATTACGCTCACCGGTCCTTCGAACACTTGCCATGGTCGCATATCATCAACCCATAACGGTGGCCGAGCTTGTGGAAAGAAGAGGTCCTTCTGCTTATGATCATGTGAGGGATCTTGAGGAGAGCAGGTTCATATCGGCACAGCCGCAGGGAAGAACGCGACTTCTTCAGACAACGCAAAGGTTTGCGGAATATTTCAATCTTGAATCCAGCGACCCTGAAGCCATAAAACGAAAGATCATTGAACTTGCAAAAGCGCAGAAGATGGGACTTGACAAATGGCTAGGAAAGCAGGGGATCGGCGTGAGTCCCATGTATGAATCATTGATGGAGCTTTGCGGTATTGAAGAATATATTGTTGTGAACCCGTACACTCAGGCTGAGGAAGAACGCCTGAAGGAACTTGGTGTTCTTATCATCTCAAAGGGATATAAGGAAAAAGTTGGCGCGTATTTTGATGGAAGGATAATCGAAGTGCAGGCAACGACTTTCGAAGACCTGATCACATCTATTAATATGCTTACCGAATATGGAAGCAAGAGAAAAGCAAAAGATAGCATCGAATATATTACAGAATTAAAGGATGAATACATCGATAAAGCCAATTTTATAATAAAAAAGGTGATGCCTCAGACCGAAATGGTATCACGTATGATAAATGAGATGGGCCTGGGGATATCCGGGGGCGGAGTGAAGATCGCGCCTGATTACGGGACTTCAGGTGAAGGGAAAGAGATCGGCACAGAGGCAGAAATTTTGATACCCACGCATAAGAATGCGCAAATGGATGTTGTAAAGAGGATATGCCAGAGGTATGATGCAGTGATAGGCGGGTTGAAGAATATCTGAGGTAACTATTTAAATTAAAACATAGATATATGTTGACAGTATAATATCTGGTATTCAATGATGTTTAATACATTATAATAAAATTTGGGTGGAAAGATATGACAAAAGTGCTCATTGTCGAAGATAATCCGATGAATATGGAATTAATGTTAGTAATGTTAAAGACAAATGGTTTTGAAGCCTATAGTGCCTTTGATGGAAAAGAAGCCATAGAAAATATGGAAAAGGAAAACTTTGATATTATTCTGATGGATATCGAACTTCCAGGAATAAATGGGGTTGAAGTCGCAAGAACAATCAAAGAAAAATATAAGAATATCCCAATAATTGCCGTGACTTCCTTTGCAATGAGAGGGGATAAAGAACGATTCATTGCTTCAGGTTTTGACGATTATGTTTCCAAACCTGTAGATATATCCAGCTTCTTGATAAAACTGAACAAATACAAAAAAAATTAAACTGCAGATCTCAAAAAATAAGATCTGCATCTTGAGGAATACTTACTCATCCAGTATTGCTTCAGCTACATCTCGATATGCATTCATCACATAGGGAATGCCTGAGACCTTTGACGCATCTTCTGTCAGTGCCATGACATCCTGTCGCCCGATGGTTGAAATATTGAACCTTCGTGAGCCGGCCATCAGCTGCTGCAAGCCAGTCCTGAATTTCTGGGCATAGGTGTAAATGCCTATTGCTCCGAGAGGAAGGTTCTTTATGTCACTGCCAAAGCGGTCTGCGAGTTCTTCATAGCAAACAAAGATCTCTTCAGGCCTGCTTCCGAATTCGGAAACGGTCTTGGGGAGATCGCCATCTTTTATCCACTGGCCGATATTCTTGCCTACGAATCCCGGGATCATGAGTGCTCTTCCCATACATACTGCCTTGAAGTGTGGTGCGCCCATTGCAAGTGCCTTGTACACGCCGTCTTCGCTTGAGAATCCGCCTGCCATTGCAAGGTCGGGTACTCTCATGCCTTTCTTTTTCATCTTTTCTGCGAACTCATAGATAAGTGACTGGAGGTAGAAGGTCGGGATACCCCATTCTTCCATCATTGGCCATGGGCTCATACCAGTTCCGCCTGGTGCACCGTCGATAGTAAGCAGGTCGATCTTTGCTTCTGAGCAATATTTTATTGCCATTGCAGCTTCGACCATGGAATAAGCGCCTGTCTTGAGTGTGACTCTCTTAAAACCAAGGTCACGGAGACGGTCAACCTCATCCATAAAAGCATCTTTGGTGACAAATCCTAGTCTTGAATGTCTCTCGAATTCTTTTATTGCGCCGTCTTTATATGCTGCTTTTATAGCATGATCTTCTGGGTCAGGGGTAACGATATATCCGCGTTTCTTCAGTTCAACTGCGCGTTCGATCGTGTTAACTTTGATCTCCCCGCCTATGCATTTTGCGCCCTGTCCCCATTTAAGTTCGATGGTATCCAGATTGTGCTTTGATGATACATATTCAGCCACGCCAAGTCTTGTATCTTCAACGTTCATCTGGACAAGGATCTCGCCAAAGCCTTCGTGGTACTTATTATAAGTCGTAATTCTTCGATCCATTTCAGGAGATTTCGTGACTTTCTTATTGCTGTCAAGAACGAGTCCGGGGTCGATCCCGCATACGTTCTCTCCGCATACAAGGGTAATGCCTGATATTGCTGCGCCAACTGCAAAGTGCTCCCAGTGCTTGCGTGCGATCTCAGTTGAGCCAAGCGCTCCTGTGAAGATCGGTACTTTCATTCTGACTTTCTTATCCCAGCCGTATTCCGTCTCGGTATTTACATGCGGGAACCTGGCTGTATCAGGATTTGCTTCTTCTCCTTCAGGAAGTCCCCATGCGCCTACTGCATAACCCTGTATGTTCAGGTGGGAATAATCTATTGGATAATTTTTGTCTGCACCAGCTGTTATTGCCCCATAAGGACCGGGGTAAATTACTTCTCTTCCCCTGAAAGAGGATTTGAAGATTTCGCAATTCCCGCGGCATCCATCAAGGCACCGTGTGCATATCCCTGACATAGGGGATACGCTCTTTGAACGATTATAGGTCTGCGTCGCTTCATTTGCATTTGGTTGTCTAAGATTCATATATTTCCTCCAGATGAGTGTTTAAAAATGTTCTTTTTCGAACTAGGAAACGGAAGGTCATTTCCTCTATTTAAATATTACGCTAAAGGAAGGGGAGTTCCGTTTCCTCTATATAAACAACATATTATTTTGATTAAATGATCTGTATTTAAATAGTTTATAATCGGTAAGAGCTAGCACATGACCCTTATCAGCGGTCTAAACCTCTGCAATAATGCAGGTCTACAATTGTCAATTATTATCGAAAATTTCAGCAGTAACAACACGAAAATAGGAGGAATCATATGAAAATTGATGAATCCAAACTGGATTCAATAATAAAGAAATATAATAACGAACAAGGTTCATTGATATCAATATTACAGGATATTCAGGTAGAATACAAGTACCTTCCCCGTGAAGCGATGGATCATGTGGCAAAGAGTTTACAAATTCCACGTGTTCAGGTGTTTGGCGTTGCAACTTTTTTCAAGGCATTCAGTCTAAAACCCAAAGGCAAACAGCAGATACACGTATGCATGGGTACTGCCTGCCATGTCAGGGGTTCAAAAATGGTCCTGGAAGAACTTGAACGCAAACTGGGGATCAAAGCAGGTGATACAACGCAGGACAATGAATATACACTGGAGACCGTCAACTGCGTTGGAGCCTGTGCTTTAGGTCCGGTTGTTGTCAAGAACGAAGAATACCGCGGGCAGATGACTCCCATTAAAGTTGAAAGCCTGTTAGGTACAAAAATTGCCAAAAGGTGAGTTAATTGAATTTATCTTCAGTAAAAGAACTTGAAGACCTGCGAAAAAAGATCCTGTCCGGAAGAGATCTGGATAAGCCTTGCATTGCAGTATGTGGCGGACCCGGATGTCTGGCAAAGCAATGCTTACAGGTACGTGATGAATTTATTAAAGAAATTTCGGCAAAAGGTCTAAAGAGCAAAGTGGATATCCGAACAACAGGCTGTCATGGGTATTGTGAACGTGGACCTATTGCTTTGATATTCCCTCAGGGAATTTTCTATCAAAGATTATCGATCGACGATGTTGCTGAAATTGTCGAGGAGACAGTGATCAACAACAAGACAGTTCCCCGGTTGTTATATAGTGATGTTGAGGCCAAACAGGTGATCGAAAAGGAAAATGACATACCTTTCTATAAGATGCAAACTAGACTCATCCTTAGCAACAACCGCATGATAGATCCCAATAGTATTGAGGACTATCTTGCGATAGGGGGATACTCTGCATTGGGAAAAGTGCTAGGCAGCATGAATCCCCCAGAGGTATTGGATGCAATCAAAAAGTCTGGCCTCAGAGGTCGCGGCGGAGGAGGTTTCCATACAGGACGCAAATGGGAGGCAACCCGTGACGCTCCCGGTGATATAAAGTATGTAATATGCAATGCGGATGAAGGAGATCCAGGGGCTTTCATGGATCGCAGCATCCTTGAGGGTAATCCTCACAGTGTACTTGAAGGAATGATAATCGGCGCCTATACCATCGGTTCAGGCGTTGGATATGTATATGTCAGGAATGAATACCCTCTGGCGCTTAAGAATGTGATGTTAGCTATTAAGCAGGCGAAGGAATTGGGTATTCTGGGTAATAATATTCTTGGTTCAGGATTTAGTTTTGATGTGAAAGTGAACCGGGGGGGTGGAGCATTCGTATGCGGAGAATCTACGGCGCTTATGGCTTCTCTTGAAGGAAAAACAGGTGAGCCCAGGGCTAAATATATCCATACTTCCGAAAAAGGATTATGGGACAGACCATCCAACCTGAATAATGTGGAAACCTGGGCGAATGTGCCCATGATATTAAACAAAGGGGCGCAATGGTTTTCGGATATAGGAACAGAATCCAGCAAAGGAACAAAGGTATTCAGTCTTGTAGGAAAAATAAACAATACAGGTCTTGTAGAAGTCCCCATGGGTATGACCCTGCGGGAGATCATTTTTGACATCGGCGGCGGAATCCCCGGTGGCAAATCATTTAAGGCCGTGCAAACAGGAGGCCCCAGCGGTGGATGCATCCCGGAAAATCTTTTAGACATCCCTGTTGATTATGAACGGTTGACAGAAGTCGGGTCAATGATGGGGTCAGGTGGGATGATCGTGATGGACGAGGATACCTGTATGGTCGATCTTGCAAAATACTTCACGAACTTCCTTCAGGAAGAATCCTGCGGTAAATGCGTACCGTGCCGTGAAGGATTGAGGCGAATGGGTGATATATTAAAAGACATTACGGAAGGAAAAGGCAGGATGGACGATATTTTACTGATCGAGGACCTGGCAGGAATGTTAAAGGACGCTTCCCTTTGCGGTCTTGGCACAACTGCGGCAAATCCGGTGATATCAACCCTGAAATATTTCAGGGATGAATATGTTGCCCATATCAGTGACCACAAATGCCCTGCGGGTGTTTGCAGGGAACTTATTACTTACGGTATCGATCCCGATAACTGCACTGGCTGCGGACTTTGTAAGAAGAACTGCCCCCCTAAAGCCATCAATGGTGAAAGGAAACAGACTCATGTACTTGATACTGGAAAGTGTATCAAATGCGGGATCTGCTATGATGTATGCAAGTTCGAAGCTGTGAGGAAGGAGTGATAAAATGTCAAAAAAAGTTGAAAAATCAAGAGGCGAAATGATATCGTTCATGTTAAACGGCGCCGAGGTGCAGGCAGATCCTAAATGGAGCTTGCTTGAGGCAATACAGTTCTATGGTATATCAATCCCTACTCTTTGCCACGACGAAGGGCTCACACCTTATGGAGTATGCAGGATGTGTGTAGTAGAAGTCGGAAATGGGAACAGGACAAAACTTGTAGCTTCCTGCATGCATCCAGTGACCGGCGGCCTCAATGTGCGCACCCATACCAGCAGAGTGATAAAGACCAGGAAAATGATACTTGAACTTCTCATCGCCCGCTGCCCCAGCTCGAAGAAACTGCAGGATATGGCTGCAATGCTGGAGCTAAAGGAAGTAAGGTTCGATCCATTGAATGATGATTGTATCCTGTGCGGCCTATGTGTACGAATGTGTGAAGAACAGATGGTAGCAAAAGCAATAGGATATGCTGGCCGCGGGATGGATCGGTATATTACAACGCCTTTTGACATGACATCGGATGAGTGCCGCAAATGCGGAGCATGCATGTTTATCTGCCCTGTGTGTGAACTTCGCTGCCAGGGGCCGCAAGCTGAGACAACTCTTTGCAGCGGGTGTATCAATACTGAACCTGTATGCGCTTCTATTTATGGCGAAGCTATGTGCTTCATGGTACCATGCCTGTCGTGCATAAAAAAACCAGAGGATGTAAAAGCATAATAATTGAATTAATTAAAATACGGTTAAAAAAATAAAATATTTGGAGGATTAAAATGTCATTAACAAGAATAAATGCAACTGCAGCAACACTAACAAAGAACAGGACAGAGGATTCAATAAGCCCATTAAGCGGCATGTGCGTCACCTGTGTAGACGGGTGTATCGGTATGTGCGAAATAGGAAAGTCGGCATATAGAGGCGCTGAGGTAATTTATCCCCAGCCTTTTGGAATAATTACCGCAGGCTCAGAGAAAGATTATCCGCTTGATCTATCCCATTTTACAATACTTGGAACAGCAGTCGGAGCGCACGGAATAGAAGCCAGCAGCGAAGTTGCTATCTTTCCCAATGTAAATCTTGAAGTCAGGATCGGTAAGGAAAAAGACATCAAGTTAAAACTTCCTTTAATTATTCCAGGGCTTGGAAGTACTGCTGTTGCAAAAAACAACTGGGATGGTCTGGCAATAGGTTCTGCAATGGCCGGTGTCCCATTGACAATAGGTGAAAATGTATGCGGTATGGACCCTGATTCAATAATCGAGAAAGGAAAAGTAATAAAATCCCCTGATCTTGCAAGCAGAATCAAGATGTACCACAAGTGGCAAAGAGACGGTTATGGAGATATAATAGTCCAGGCAAATGTAGAGGATACAAATCTAGGAGTTCAGGAGTATGCCCTGGAAAAACTTGATGTTAATACTGTTGAATTGAAGTGGGGACAGGGAGCCAAGAACATCGGTGGAGAAGTAAAGATCACTTCTTTGAAAAAAGCCCAGCTTCTTAAAAGCCGGGGGTACGTTGTTCTTCCTGACCCGATGGATCCTGATGTTATTGCTGCTTTTAATGCGGGAAGTTTCCATGAGTTTGAGAGGCACAGCCGTGTGGGCATGGTAAGTGAAAAAGGTTTCATGGATCGTGTTGAAGAACTCAGGGATGCAGGTGCAAAGCATATATTCCTGAAGACCGGCGCATATAGACCTTCAGATCTTGCAAGAGCCGTTAAATATGCAAGCAAGGCAGAACTTGACCTGCTTACAGTTGACGGCGCTGGAGGGGGCACAGGTATGAGCCCCTGGAGAATGATGAATGAATGGGGTGTTCCGCAGGTGGAAATATATTCACTTCTTTACAGGTATCTTAAGAAACTGGATGAAAAAGGTGAATTTATACCTGATGTGGCTATAGCGGGAGGTATCACGTTTGAGGACCAGATCGTTAAAGCACTTTCTATAGGTGCACCATATTTCAAGATAGTAGGAATGGCACGAGCGCCACTGGCTGCTGCAATGGTTGGAAAGACCATAGGCAGAAAGATAAAAGAAGGGCATGTACCCGTTTATATCAGCAGGTTTGGCAATACGGTGGATGAGATATTCATCTGCGCACCTGAACTGAGGAAGCAATACGGTAGCAGCTTCGATGAGATACCATCGGGCGCAATGGGCGTTTATACATATTTCCAGCGACTTGCTCAAGGTTCCCGTCAATTGATGTCCGGGAACCGGAAATTCGCGCTCAATTGTATCGAAAGGAACGATATTGCAGCTCTCACAAAAGAGGCAGCTGAAGTATCAGGGATTCCATACATAATGGAAATGGATAAGGATGATGTAGAAGGCATATTGAATTCCTGAACGTCTTCATCAATGAGAATATATAAAAGGATAAACCACATTCAAATATAATTTGATTATGGTATATCTTTTTTTAATATACTACTTTTTAAACCCAACTCCCTTTTAATCTTTTCTTTCTCACCATCCTCTGGCTTCTTCGGGAAATTGAACATCAGGGAAAAAGTCTCATTTGCCATGGGACGATTGCAGTCCGGACATCCCGTGGTCTGAAATGCTCCCCCGTCTTCGATGACTGATAATAGAAGATCCTCTTCGACCCCAAGATCAATTAGAATATTATTTTCAAACCGCATGTCTCTGTACTGTGCCAATTTTTCTATTATCAGGTGCCTCGCAAGCTGTACGACCCTGAAATGCCTGATAATTTCACTTTGTTGTCTTTTTGCTACCTCAAACTGTGTTCCCGGAATGTATGTGTATGAAAAAAGAGCCGTATTCACATTATCTTTCCATAATTCCTGGATCAGCCTTATAGCATCCTCATCAGTTTCTCCAAGACCGATCATCAGATGAGTTCCAACTTTTTGAAATATGCCAGAAGCTCTTTTTATCCCGTCCAGGTGCGTTTCCCATGAATACGGTCCCCCCGTGCTTTTTCCTTTTACCATGTTAAATAATTCAGGCGTACAGGCGTCAAGCGGTATTACGATCTCGTTTACCTTTAATGACTTTATAACTTCCAGGCGTTCGTTGCTTACGGGAAAAACTGATAAGGATATAGGGATAGAGCAATTTTCCCGGATCATTTTGATAAGATGGACAGTATCCCACCACCAGGTATTATAAAGAGCGGTCTGGATACAGGCGCGTGCCAGATAGCCCCTCTCATAAGCCATTGATAAGCGACTGACCACTAATGCAATATCATAAGGGATGTACATACCCCTTGCGATATGTTTCAGGTCTGCTGAAGAACCTTTTGCCTGGGCGCAGAACTGACAATTCGCATTGCAGCGTTTTTCAGTATAAATTTGAAGATAAGCAGTAGTAGGCGGTGTATCCATCTTGATCATTTCAAGACCCAGGACGCCTAGTGTTCCCATGGAAGCTCTGACTTTTTTCATTCAGGCAACTATCTGGGAAATCATTATATAATAATATGCTCATCAGTTTCATTCTAATTAACTTTATAACGTCAATCAATCACGATAAGTATTACATGACTTTCGGACATTTCAATTTTCATAACGGATTAAACTGAAGAAATTTAAAATTATACCTGTTCCCATATATATCATTAATTCCCATAGA
>JAPMTR010000089.1 GCA_026552975.1 Candidatus Methanoperedens sp. | reverse complement strand
ATTTTAATTGAGACAGCATGACGAAAGACTTGAATTGGGGCTTATCCTGTAAAAAACTTTCTTAGAAAAATATCTACTTGGTTATCAATATTATCAGGATATGATCAAGTATATTTCACAAAAAACTGGCGTTTCTGTGAAGATCATCCAGAGAAGGAATTACCAGGAAATAAATGACCTCATTAAGGAAAATGAAATAGATTTTGCTTTTGTTTGCGGTGGGGCATATATTGAAGGTAACTCAGAATTCGGGATGAAGCTTCTCGTCGTTCCAGTAGTGGATAATAAAACCAGTTATAATTCATATATTATAGTCCAGAATGAAAGCAATTATTCTGGCCTTTCTGAACTTCGCGGGAAAAAATTCGCCTTATCAGATCCGCTTTCAAATTCAGGAAAACTTTATCCAGCATACAGGCTTTACCTCATGAATGAGACACTGGACTCATTTTTTGGAAAGGATGTAAAGGGGAAAAATAACTGGTTTTATACCTATAGTCATGATAATTCTATTATCGCAGTCTCAAAATATCTGGCTGAAGGTGCTGCTGTTGACAGTCTCGTTTATGATTATATGAAAGAGACCCATCCTGAAATGATCGCAAGAACAAGGATCATAGAGATCTCACCGCCTTTTGGAATTCCTCCGATCGTAGTTTCTAAGGATATCGATCCACTCCTTGAGGAAAAACTGAGGACTATTTTTCTGTCAATGAACAGGGATGAAGAGGGAAAGAAGATCCTGGAGAATGTGAAAATTGACAGGTTCCTGCAACCAAATGATAGCGCGTATGATTCGATCCGGGAAATGAGGGGGCAAGTATCATGAGCAGTCTTCGTTTTCGGATCAGTTTATCCATGCTTACTATTATTTTTTTGATCGTATCAGGCTCATATTTTGTGATACAGGACATACAGACCGGAATAATTGAGGGGGAATTCAGGAATGAAGGGTTCCTTCTGGCAAAGAACCTTGCTTCTGAAGTCGCAAATGATATTCTTATTGATGATCTGGTCGAGGTCTTGAAGACATTTGATAATCATAAGAGAAACTATCCAGAAATAGAATATATTTTTGTGACCGATCTTCAGGGTGAGGTGATCGTTCATTCATTTGAGAAAGGTTTTCCAAAAGCGCTTCTTAACTATACTAAACCGAAAAATGCAAATAATGAAGAAATAAAATCCACAGACCGGGGAATCATTCATGAATTTGATGCGCCATTTTTTGAAAATGTTGGTTATGTTCATATTGGTTTATCCGAAAATAAAGTAAGAGCTCAAATACTGGATGCATCCACCAAACTCCTGTACCTGGCAATAAGCGCGATGATACTTGGGGGAATTTTTGCATATTTTATCTCAAAACGATTGACTGAGCCTATATTAAAACTTAATGAGGGGGCAAAAAGAATAAACAATGGAATTCTTGACCAGAAAATAGATGTAAATTCCAGAGACGAATTTAGTGAACTTGCAAATAATCTTAATGACATGGCTTCCAGTCTTGATCAAAAGATCAACGAACTTTTATCCTCGAAGGAAAAAACACAGGATGCTGAAAGATATCTAGAGACATTGTTCAATAGCATAGAAGATGGTATAATAGTTGTAAACAGTGATCGTAAGATCATTAAAATGAACCGATATTTTCAGAATATGTCCGAAATAGGTGGAAAATATATTTTAGGAAAAACTTGCCATGAAATGATCTTTGGGGTTCCACCTACGCAAGATGATTTAGAAAAATGTCCATTAAATCCGTTAATAGTGTCAAAGAAACCTATACGGTTCTTACATGAAGTTGGATCAGGCCTGGATAAGAAAACCCTGGAAATAAATGCTTCACATTTCGTTTATAATAAAGGGATTCAAAATATAATAATGGTAATACGGGATGTTACACAAAATAAATTAATAGAAGATCAAATTCTCCAGAGAAACCGTGAACTTGCAGCGCTTAACGAAATATCAAATATCATAGGGGGAACTTTTGATCTTGATAAAATATTGAACCGATCTCTTCAAACAATTCAGGAACTAACGGGGATGGAAAGCGCAAATGCATATCTATTTGATGAAGAAACAAAAAGATTCCTTCCCAGAGTACATATTGGACCGGAAGAAATGTGCGATCAACCCGGATTTCAGAATATCACTGATGTGGTGATCGTGGAAGGTTTGAAAAATGAAGGAATATCTAATGATAAAGTTGTTTCATTTGCTATAATTCCCCTGAAATCCAAGGACAGGGTTCTGGGATTGATCTGTGTATGCAGCAGGAACAACCATTTCTTTTCAGCCCGGGATAAAGAATTTTTCTCTGCTATCGGAAATCAGATCGGAATATCTATAGAGAACATTACTTTTTTTGAAAACATAAAATATCTCAAGGATTTCAATGATGACATACTGAATAATGTAAACCTGGCTATACATGTTGTCGATACTGATCTGAGGATACTCGCAGTAAATGATGAATTAATAAAACTATTGAAAGGAAAGATCAACAAAGATAAAATAATTAATACTGATCTTTTAAATGTGTATCCTCTTTTTAAGGATTCGAATGTGGAAATGGAATACAGGCATGTTATTAGAACGGGAGAAATATTCCTGAGTGAAGAAAAAACCCAATTTTATGGGGACACAATTTTTACAAGTACAAGTAAGATCCCAATAAAGGATAAAAATGGAAATGTTGAAAAGATAATTACAGTCATCAAAGATATATCAGAAAAGAAAAAACTGGAAGAAGAACTTAAGGATTCTTATGAAGAGCTGAAATTGACCTACTCCAAACTCACAGAACTTTATAAGATCAAAGACAATTTCCTTGCAAACATATCCCATGAGCTTCGAACCCCGCTAACATCCGTGATCGGATACACCGAGCTGATGCTTGATGAGAATTTAAATGAAAAACAAAGGCATATGACAGAAGTTGTCTTTCGCAATTCAAAAAGATTATCAAGATTAATTCGGGGACTTCTTGATTCACAGATCATAGAATCAAATAATTTTAAATTGTCTATAGAAAAGTGTGTTGTCAATGAGATCATATCAGCAGTGGTCGAAGATATGAGAACTATGGCAGCAGCTAAAAATATACAAATAGATGTAAATATACCTGATACCCTGGCCATTGATGGTGATATTGAACGGCTGACCCACGTTTTTTCAAATCTTATAGATAATGCCATTAAGTTTACAATTTCAGGACAGATCAACATCCGGGGAGAAATAGACAAGGAACAGGTCCATGTTCAGATCAGCGATACCGGGATCGGAATTCCAGACGATAAGTTGGAGAAGATATTTGACCGGTTCTATCAGGTAGATTCATCTAACTCGCGAAGGTATGGAGGGACAGGATTGGGTCTTTGGATATCAAAGAATATCATTGAATCTCATGGTGGCAGTATATGGGCGGAAAGTAAAAATAGTGGTAGCACCTTTCATATTTTATTGCCAAAAATGGTGAGATCGTGAATATTGATAATACACCAAAAAAGGTACTTGTAGTGGATGATGAACCGGATAATCTGGAACTTGTCAAACTGGTACTTGAAGGTGCGGGGTTTCAAACGATCCTTGTAAAAAATGGGAGAGAAGCCATTGCAAAGATGGATTCTGAAAAATTTGACCTTATTCTTCTTGATATAATGATGCCGGATATGGATGGATGGGATGTATTCAGGAAGATCAAGGAAAAAAATGTGAATATCCCTGTTGCTATTTTAACAGCTAAAGCGCAAAATATCGATAAGATGCTGGGACTTCATGTTCTAAAAGCCAATGATTATATCACGAAACCATTTGGAAAAAACGAATTGATCTTAAAAGTCAGGAAATTGACATCATCAATACAGGAACAACCAAACATTAATAATACGATTCAATACTAAGGAGATATCATGCAGGAACACAAAATTGTAATTCCCTTCTATACCGAAGAAAGATGGCATAACTGGATAAACCAGGTCAAAGAAAGCGGATTTAAGATCGATGACCAGCAAAAAGGAGCTATTTTTGTCAATATGGAAGATGACATAGTCCTTGCATGCCTGAAAATTATCGCAAAACATGATAAGAATTTATTATCAAAAGAAGGTGCTATTGAACAGATCTCTGAAGTCAAGGAAATTGTCTTAAAGCAGATCGAGCCTATTTCAGAGGATATTGATATGATGATCGAGTCTACACAAATATCTTTGATGGGGGTTTTTGCATCATGTGAATGTTACGTAGAGAAAGCGTTTGAGAAAACAAAATCCCTTAAACCCCTTATTAAAAAAGCAATAGAAGCTGAAAAAGAAGAAAATATGGGGGCTGTTTTGGGAAATATAGCCGAGATAGGCGCAAACATCTTAGCTGGCGGAAAAATAAAAGACAAAGACCTTGAGGATGTTCCCGAAGGACTTGTCGGTGAATGGCTCGATGGTATAGATTCAATAAGAGCTGCCATGATAGGCGATACCAGTTACCGCGATGATGAACCAGACGAGGGACGCTAATTTTTGATAGGACACGGATGACGCGGATCGCGCGGATTTACACGGATATTGCTAATCCGTGTGTATCCGCGTCATCCGCGCAATCCGCATTCTATCACAGGTTCCTTCTTTTTCAATAATTGATAAATATGCTTATTCATGATATCTTAGGTTTGGAAACAACAGATAATATCTATTTCATAGAAGAAAGTTACTCTTCACTGAAAAACAATGCATTAACACTGCAATATCTGGAAAATATTAGGGATGATCCTGAAGCTGAGGTTTCAGGGATAAAGGATGAAAAAGGCAATATTATCGGCATAATTCTTTTCAGTCCTGAATCAGATGAAGAAGAAGCATTTCATGCGATATTCACGAACCTTATCTCATCAAGGCCGATCCCGAATCAAAGCAGCAGGATATTTTCGCAGATCGCGGGAGACTTGAAGTTCGATAAATTCTTTTCAGTTAATTCTGCTGAATTTAACAAAACGATCATTGAATATTATTCAGTTTCCCTTGTTAACAGGCAATTATGCGAGAACTGCCACATAACCAAGGAACCTTATAATATGGTATATATCGAGAGCAGGAACGCCAGGCTAAAAGATATCCTTGACAAATATGAACTCAAAGGGGATATCCTTGAGATATGTTGCGGAAATGGTATGTCCACGCTGCCGCTTCGTAAAGCAGGATACGATCCGCTTGCGGTTGATAATGATAAATGCCAGATATGCCAGGGACTTGAGCATAATGTTCTTGACCCTAAAAGGACGATAGTTCTTGATGCGACAAGGATATCAGAGTTTTTTGAGCCAGATTCTTTTGACACGATTGTTGGTTTTATGCTTGGTACTATCTATTCATTTAATAAAAATCTATGGGAAAATATGATGGCAGAAGCTGTCAGGGTCTTAAAACCCGGCGGTATGATCCTTTTGACCGTAAATAAAAAAGAAGAGATAGAAATACTTCAAAACGCCCTTGAAAGAAATGGTATTCGGGGAAGATCAATTGATAATATGGATGGCAAAGGCATTTACGACCAGTGGATATATTCAGGAAATAAATAAATGGCACGAGACAGAAGGGATTCTTATTACAGGAAAGCTAAAGTAGACGGATACCGATCCCGTGCTGCCTATAAGCTCAAACAGATAAATGACAAATTCAAACTCATAGAAAAAGGGGATACTATTATTGATCTTGGTGCGGCGCCGGGAGGATGGCTGCAGGTCGCAAAAGAACTATCAGGCGGAAAAGTAGTTGGTGTGGATATATTGCCTATCGAGGAGATCGAAGGCGTGGATTTAATAAAAGGGGATATACGCATTGACCGGATTATTGAAAAGATCAGGGGCAAGATCAAGAAGGAAGGGGCTGATGTCGTTCTATGTGACGCAGCTCCGAATATGTCCGGAAGCTGGAGCTATGACCATGCCAGATCTATTGACCTTGCGACATCGGCCTTTGAATGCGCAAGAAAGCTCCTCAAGAATGGGGGAAGTTTTGCGGTTAAGGTCTTCCAGGGAGATATGTTCCCTGATTATCTTAATAAAGTTCGCGGATGTTTTGTAACTGTGCAAGCTTTTTCACCTGAAGCATCCAGGGCTGCAAGCGCCGAGATATATGTTATCGGGAAAGAATTATTGACCGACGCGGTCAAGATGGATGCGGAATATGAAGTGACGATAGATGATATAGGCGCAAGCGGGGACGGTATAGCCAGGGTTAACGATTTCGTTGTGTTCGTGAAGGATGCGCAAAAAGGGGAGAAACTTAAAATTCGCATCAGGTTCATAAAACCAAATTTCGCCTTTGGTGATCGTATCCTTTGAATTTTTTATCTGCGGATAAAAAATTCTACACGATTTACAAGGTAATATACAAATGTTTATTAGTCATTGGAATTTAATCGCTGCTGGAATTATATGGAACTTAAGAAGATCGAGAAAATCCTGAAAAAGAAACCTGAACAGGCTGCTGAAGAGTTGCTGAAGGAAGTTGAAAAAGCATATGGTGAAGTGCCTTATATTCTCAATTTTATGAAGAAATCCCCCGAGCTTTTGGTCACCAAGATCCTTTATGATAATTCAATCGTCCGTGAGTTCAAACGGATGGATGCAAAAACCATCGAACTGATATCCATCGGGGTATCGGCGGCGCTTCGGTGCGACCATTGCCTGAAAATGCATATCAGAGTGGCACAGCGCCTGGGAGTGACAAAAGAAGAGATATTTGATGCGATCCTGATCGCTGGCACACTATCTAATGCAGCTGTACTGGCTGAGGGAACACGTGCGATGGATTCTGAAAATCTTGGTCTTTCGGATAAAGGTGCATGCAAAGTTTGCGGGATACCTGAAGAGAAATAAGGTCATATCCGGGATTCCATAGATAAGATTTTTAATGTGTAAGATAATTTTGTCCCCATATCAAATGGTAATTATTAATTACAATAGACCCGGAGAAAAAGGATGCCCGTAAAAAAAGAAAAAGAACGACTTATTATGCACCCGCGACCCAGCTCGATCGTCGCAGCATTGTACACACTTAGAGATCTGGAGGTTGACGTTGTAATACTGCACGGTCCTCCTGGATGCAGCTTCAAGCATGCCCGTCTTCTTGAGGAGGACGGAATGAGAGTTGTCACTACCTCGCTTGATGAAACAGGATTTGTTTTTGGCGGAAAAGATGCACTTGTTGAGGTCCTTGAAAAAGTCATAGAGCGCTTCAATCCAAAACGCATAGGCATTGTAGGCACATGCGCAAGCATGATAATTGGAGAGGAACTTCATGAAGCGGTTAATGAAGTTCAACCGGATGTGCCTGTGATCGAAGTCGAAGTTCACGCAGGTTACAGGAATAATACACAGGGCGTAATTATAGCGCTTGAATCAGCTCTTGCCTCAGGGATCATAAGCGAAGCAGAATTCGAGAGGCAAAAAGCCCTGCTCAAGGAAGCCACAATGGTTGAAAAGCGACACGGCTCCGCCAGTAAAGAATATCTTGAACCCAACCGCGGGGATCTTAAATATAAAGTTGCGGGAAGATTGCTCGAATTGATAAAACAGGGGAAAAAAGGGATCAATATACTCAATGCCAAAAAGGAAACCGCTTTTATGTTCGCAGATATAAATCTGGCTGTAGCAGAAGTTGCACAAAAGCTCGGATCCGGCTCAAATATTATCAATATGGTAAATCTTGATGAAAATGTCGGACTTCCCAAGAACAGGCGAAATGCACGGGAGATCAAAGATGACCTGAACAAGAAAGGATTTGAGTTCCATCATATTATCGGAGGCCTGGATGAGTATCCTGTAGCCGGAAATACTGCCAGCCAGATCATAGGTGAAAAGTACAGCGATTACGATTTTGCGGTCATATCAGGCGTTCCCCATGCACTTCCAATGGACAATATAAATAATATGGAACTATTCTCAATAACCAATGGTCCTCGCCAGGTCGTGCCTTTAAAGGAGATGGGACACACTTATGTTGTGGTTGAGATCGACCTTCACCCCAAGACTCTGGGGGTAAATCATATTGTTGAATCTGAATTCGGAGCGACACTTCGGGAGCTGGCTAAAGATGCCTAAACAGATCGCAATTTATGGAAAGGGCGGGATTGGAAAATCAAGCACAGCATCCAATGTGGCCGCCGCCTGCGCTGATGAAGGACATCGCGTTACGATAATCGGATGTGACCCTAAAAGTGATTCATCTATTACACTTCTCCAGGGGAGACGCATCCCGACGATCATGGACTTATTGAGGGAGGACATAGATATTAAGGAACAGGATATCGTATTCATTGGTTATAAAGGTGTAAAATGTGTTGAGATCGGAGGGCCTGAGCCAGGTATAGGGTGTGCAGGAAGGGGGATAATCGTCGCTATAGGCCTCCTTAAAAAGCTCTCAAGTGCAATTGAGGACACTGATCTTGTTATTTATGATGTGCCAGGCGATATCGTGTGCGGAGGATTTGTCGCACCTGTTAAGAAAGGACTTGTGAATGAGACATATGTTCTCACATCAGGCGAATATATGCCACTTTATGCTGCGAACAATATCTGTAAAGGGCTTTCACGACTTGACGTAGCCTTAAATGGTGTGATATGTAACTCACGCGATGCCTCCAATGAGGAAATGATCGTAAGTGAATTTGCAAAAGAGATCGGAAGCCAGCTTCTCGCTTTTATTCCCAAAGATGTCCTTGTCCAGAAATGTGAAAGGGATGGTTTTTCAGTTATTGAGAAAGCTCCTGATTCTGAAATTGCGGGAGTTTACAGGAAACTTGCCAGAAGTATTATGGGAAAAAGAGATGGGAAGATCCCTGAGCCGCTTGATGATAAGAGGTTAAGGGAATTGACCCGGATATAGGATTATTGGAGTAATGTAATTAATGGAACCGCAGATAAACACAGATGAACGCAGATACAATTTTAACAACGAACTCATACGAACTGATTCTCGCACAAAATCAACATCAAAGAATGTAGAGGAATATGGCAGATAAGCTTGCAATGCCCCGCATCCTCATAGCCGGTGACCGCTCATCCGCTGGCAAAACAACCATCTCAATAGGCATAATGTCAGTGCTGCGTGATATGGGTTATACTGTCCAGCCCTATAAAGTTGGTCTTGATTTCATAGATCCCAGCTATCATACTGAAGTAACGGGCAGATATTCAAGGAACCTGGATGGTTATCTGATGTCAAAAGATGCTGTATGTGAGGTTTTTTCACACGGATCAAATGGCGCTGATATTGCGGTCATTGAAGGTGTAAGAGGGCTTTTTGAAGGGCTTGAAGCAACAAGTGATATCGGAAGCACTGCCCAGATCGCCAAGATCTTGCAATGCCCCGTTATTCTGGCAATAAATGCAAGAAGTATAACCCGAAGTACTGCAGCTCTAGTTTCTGGGTACAAATCGTTTGATCCTGAAGTGAACGTAGTGGGAGTTATCCTGAATAACATAGGTGGCAAACGACATGCTGAAAAAGCAAAAACCGCTATTGAAACTTATACCAATACACCTGTGATAGGGGTGATCCCGCGCAATGATTCAATGAAGATTTCGATGAGACACCTTGGTCTGATCCCTGCTCTTGAAGGGAGGCGAAGGGTGGCAGATTTTGATGTGAATCTTGGCAGGATAAAAGAGATCATCAAAGAAGGTATTGACATTGACAGGTTTATTTCTATTGCCAATTCGGCTCCTCCATTTGAAAAACCACAGGAGAATATCTTTAAACCCAAACATCAAGAGGGTAAAATTAAGATAGGTGTTGCCCTTGATGAGGCTTTTAATTTTTATTACCACGACAATCTGGAACTTCTTGAACTTGCAGGTGCGGAACTTGTTTATTTTAGTCCTGTGAATGATAGGACTCTTCCTGTTGTGGATGGATTATACATAGGTGGAGGTTACCCGGAATTATTCCCGGAGGAACTTGAGGATAATTCCTCCATGCGTGAAGCAATAAAACAGGCATCATCTGAAGGTCTTCCGATTTATGCAGAGTGCGGCGGACTGATGTATCTAACACAGGGGATTACAACACATGTTGCCGGAAGCGGAAATTATAATATGGCACAAATGAAAGGCGGGACATTCAAGATGGTCGGCGCCCTTCCTGGAAAAACTTTAATGGGACATAAAAGGGTGGTCAGCTATAATATTGGCAGATTTATTGAAGATAATGTTATCGGAAACGCAGGAACTTCATTTATCGGACATGAATTCCATCATTCAGAAATAATAGACATTCCTGCAGATACTCGTTTTGCCATTAGGCTTGAACGAGGCGAGGGAATAAAAGGCGATCTGGATGGTATGCTGGTCAAAAATACCATGGCATCTTATGCCCATTTGCACGGGGCTTCTTATACTGGTTTTGCTAATTCTTTTGTAAGTTGCTCGATAAGGGACCAGAGAAAATGATAATGTTATAATGACCGCAAACTACATTAGCAAATAATAACAGATAATTGGTCGGATAAGTATAATAAGGATCAGGATAGGAAGGAAAAAAATGACAATAAATGAAATAATGTTATTTGTATTTTTACTCAACTTACCATTTGGATATATTCGAGGTAATGCACGAAAATTTTCCAGAAAATGGATCATGGCAATACACATCCCTGTTCCATTTGTATTTCTGATGAGGATTTTATCCGGTATGAACTATACAGTAATTCCGTTGCTTGTTTTATCAGATATAGCAGGACAGATCGCTGGCGCAAAATTAAGAAAGATCGATATGAACAGGAATATAAGGGCGGTAGAATAGATTTAAATCATGATTTTTTTAAAGCAAAGATTTAAGTTCTAAAATAATAACATTATGCATATATGGGATTAATTGGATTTCCAGAATTAATATTGATATTAGTAGTCGCTATGTTTTTTTTCGGGCCTGATAAGATCCCGGAAATAGCAAGATCACTGGGAAAAGCAGCCGGAGAATTCAAGAAAGCTCAAACAGAAACAGAACGTGAAGTCAAAAGACTGAACGAACCTTTGAATCAGAAAGATATTAAGATCCGGGATATGGCGGTAGAAATGGGAATTGATGTGAATAACAAGAATATTGAACAACTTGTAGAAGAGATAAGAGTAAAAATAAGATTAAGAAAAGACGTTGATTTTAAGAAAGAGGTGTAGTTATGATTGGTACTCCCGAAATAATAATGATTGTTATCGTTGTCATACTGCTTTTTGGTGCGAGCAAGATCCCTGAGCTTGCAAAGTCACTTGGTAAAGCCACAGGCGAATTCAAAAAAGCAAAGAATGATATTGATGCGGAAATAAGGGATATAGGGAAACCCATTAAAGAGGGAAAACCAGCTGAAAATACATCATCTTCGAAGATAAGAAAGATGGCACAGGATCTTGGAATTGTTACAGAAGGCAAAAGCGATGAGCAATTGCTAGATGAGATCCAGAATAAGACTAAGAAATAAGAAAACAGGTTATTTCTTTTTTGATGATTTCTCTTTAGAAAGGAATTTTAATAAATCTTTGCTCAGACGTGTTTCCCTGACAAGCCTGTCAAGAACAGCAGACTCTGATAATCCGTCTGATTTGAGCTCTTCCATCCTGTCAAAAACCGCTGGATCTATTTCAGAATATTCATTTATGTCTTTCCTGTGTCCCCAGACATCTCCCTCGAGCAAGGCTACATCCTGCATTTGAAGGAACATTTTTGTAGAATTTGAGATCGTCTTTATATAAGAACTCGGGATATGTATCGCTTTAACATTCGAACAAGTCTGTACTAATGCAAAAATGTCTTTATTAGATGGTCTGAAAGCAAGATGGATTATCTTTTCATTCTGGTTAAGATAATTGATCTCTTCTTTGGAACTTACAATTCTAATTTTCATATATAATTACCTCTTAATTAATTTCTCATCTTATAATAAAAATTAATCCAACACACAATAACTATATTCATTTTTACCATATAAATAATCTTCGTTAATTAATGTATATTTAGAATATGTTACAAAGTTAATCCTGGATCCCTTCTTCTTTTGTTCGATTCTTCGCTGCAAGATTTGCTATCCTTGCAGCAAAAGCCCCTGCAATGAAACCTGCATCAATATTTACAACAGTTAAAACGGAACATGATTGTAACATAGATAAAAGAGCTGCTTTTCCATTCCCTCCTGCACCATATCCTGTAGATACGGGCACCCCAATGACTGGCACATCTACTAAGCCGGATACTATCGTAGGAAGCGTTCCTTCACGGCCAGCAACGACCACAATAGCATCCACTCCGGCTTTTACAAGTTTTGTTAATTCAGGGAACAGCCTGTGGATACCTGCAACCCCAACATCATATATTACAGAAACAGAACAACCCATCTCTTGACCTATGACTTTTGCTTCTTCGGCTACAGGTATATCAGCAGTTCCTGCTGAGATCACTCCAATCTTTCCACCAGAATTTGTTGTGTTTTCTCCAATTATGATCATTCTTGCTCGTTTTTCCCACCTGATCTTAGACTTCGTTTCTTCTGCCAGCGATCTTAGCGAAGCATAATTCTCTTCATGGACTCGTGTAATAATCACATGTCTTTCATTTTCCAGGTGTACACGGGCTATGGATGCAACTTCGTCACAGGTCTTACAATCTGCGATAATCGCTTCGGGGATACCCACTCTTTTCATGCGATGGATATCAACTTTTGCAATATCTGATACTGATTCATAGTTATTCAGGCGAAGCTGTAATTGCGCATCTTTAATACTAATTTCATCATTTTTAAATTTCATCAATATCTCAGATATTTCCATAACAGGATTAGGCTGGCATTGACTTTATTCTTATCGATTGAATTCCATGAAAGAAAGACATCATATTTTAAAACTATGATCCACCAAAAGTTATAAATATAGAAAATAACTGGTTAAGTTAAAAAAATGTTAGTTTAAATCTATACATTTTAAAAAGTATATTTATAAAACGGAAGGTGTGAATAAAATGCGATCTGTATTATTTGGTAGATTATTAATTGTGGTCATAGTTTTAGCAGGGATTCTAATGTTTATCCCTGAAGGAACAGCTATTGAAAACTCATGTGTTAATTGTCATAAGACATTGACTCCTTTTATCGAGGAACAAAAGCGTTTCAATCAAATAAGGATCCAGCACCTGGAAAGGAATGCAATGTGTTCTCTTGAATGCCACGAAGACAAAGTAAGACAGCTTGCAACAGCAAATTACCAGCAGTGGTCAGAATCCGTCCATGCCTTGAAAGGCGTAACCTGCGAAGCATGTCATGGGGGAGATGTAACGCAGACGACAAAAGAAAAAGCGCATGTTGATTTTAAGAGCAATACCGATCCGCTAAGTCCTGTTTATTATACAAATGTCCCTGAGACATGTGGAAAATGCCATCAAAAAGAACTGGACAATTTTAAGAATAGCATACATTACCAGAAACTCGAATCATTACAGCTTGCCCCAACATGCACAACATGCCATCATCCTCATACTTTCACGAAACCAAATCCTGAGGATTTCAGGGTTTCATGCGGGAACTGTCATTCCGTTTACAAAAAAGTAGCTCCTATTGATATCCCTCTCACAGCGGAAGATATGATAAGAAAAGTAAATAAATTGCAGTTCAACATTGATATGGCACGTCAGGATATATTCTGGGCAGAAAAGAATGGGACAGATGTTACTCAGGCAAAGAAATACACAGAAAATGCTCTTAATACTCTTGGAAGTCTCGCCCCGATGTGGCATGAGTTCAACATGACTCATTTTGAGGTTACAATAGATTTAGCAAATAAGGAAATAAAAAAAGCTGAAGATATTGTGAACCCCACTACCACAACACCGTCAAAGACTACCACACCTGAGGTTCCAGGATTTGAAGGTCTGGTCGGATTTGTTTCCCTGATGGCTGTGTTCTATGTTGTGAGAAAGAAATAAGGGTAAAAAACGAATGACAAGATACCCATCTAAGGAAAGGTGAAAAAGTAATGCAGCCACATCTAAAAAGAGCTTTTACATTATTAGCTCTTGTAATATTTATTTTTATTATCGTGAGGTCAATTTTAGTTCCTGACTCTTTTGGACAATATGGATGGTATAGAGGTGATTCGGTGGGTGAGATGAGAAACCTTCCAATAAATTATGCAGGTTCAATAAGTTGCGGAGAGGAGAATTGCCATAAAATTATTTACGATGTATGGGTTAAAGACAGGCACAAGACAGTGAACTGTGAAACGTGTCATGGTCCGGCTGGAAAACACACCCTTAATGCGAGGGAAACATTAACACCTGCAGATGACTCACGCGAATATTGCGGTGGGTGCCACTTTAAGCGAGTTGCAAGACCAGATAACTTCCCTCAGATCGATCCAGACACACATGGCAAGGAACTGAGATGTGTATATTGCCATAATCCGCATAAGCCCTGGTTCGTATAAGGAGGAGGAAAAATATGGAAATAACAAGACGAGATTTTACCAAGATCGGATGCAAAGTAATAATTGGGGCTGCTGCGGGGTCGACTGTTATAAGTTCAATGGTAAGTAGCAGTATCGCAGCTGAAAGTACTATTGATCAAGGTGGATATGATTGGGAGAAGCACTTCTGGGGTTATGTTGTAGATACAAGAAAATGTATCGGATGCGGCAGATGTGCCAACGCCTGTAAACATGAGAATGAAGTACCATTTGATGAAGAAGTTTACAGGACTTGGATAGAACGATATCGTGTAAAGAAAACCAATTCCCAGACAAGGGAAGAAGAGGTAGTTATCGATTCCCCCAATGGAGGAATAGACGGATTCGTGGATAACATACCAGCTGAAGAGTTAAAGAAAGCCTTTTATGTCCCCAAAATCTGCAATCATTGTGATAATGCTCCCTGTGTGCAGGTTTGTCCTGTTGGAGCAACATATGAGACCAAAGATGGTGTAGTCCTGGTCGATTACGAATATTGTATAGGATGCAGATATTGCATACAGGGCTGTCCTTATGGGGCCAGGTACTTCAATATTGAAAAGGGAACTGCTGATAAATGCACATGGTGTTATCACAGGATCACAAAGGGACTTTTACCTGCATGCGTTCAGGCATGCCCCACAGGTGCGCGAAAATTCGGCGATCTGAACGATGAAAATAGTGAAGTCAAAAAAATAATCGATGTGGAAAGGATCAACCTTCTTAAACCCGATCTTGGTACAAAGCCCAAAGTGTACTACATAGGTTTAGACCGGGAAGTGAAATAATGTTAGAGAATTTGATATGGGGTTATGTTTACCCCAATGAATCTGAAATACAGTGGAGCATATTGATAGTTCTGTATCCGTATATCACCGGTCTTGTTGCTGGTGCTTTCATTGCTTCGTCATTATACCATGTTTTTGGGAAAAATGAGATCAAGCCTGTTGCACGATTTGCTCTTCTTACAGCATTGTCATTCTTGCTTGTCGCAATGATGCCTTTACTTGTACATCTTGGACGTCCTGAACGGGGCATCGAGATCATGTTCACTCCCCATCTTACGTCTGCAATGTCTGGTTTTGGTTATATCTTTTCATTCTATCTGATCATCGTGGTTCTGGAGATATGGCTTTCATTCAGGGAAGATATTGTGAAAATGGCCCTAAGTTCCCATGGCTGGAAAGAATTATTATATTCATGCCTTGCATTGTTTTCATTTGATATTTCTGAAAAAGCATTACATGACGATGAAAAATTCGCAAAGAAACTTGCAATAATAGGTATTCCATCAGCGGCATTCCTGCATGGTTATGTGGGCTTTATTTTTGGTGGCATCAAGGCAAATCCATGGTGGTCCACTCCCCTTATGCCTATCATATTCCTTATGTCGGCAATAGTATCCGGGATCGCATTGCTGATCTTATTATATATAATTGCAATGAAGTTCAGGAAACATGCGATAGACCATAAATGTGTCCAGTCCCTGGCACATTATCTCTGGATCTTCCTGATACTTGATGTTACCCTTGAATTACTTGAGATAATAAGCATGAAATATGCATCAAGGGAAGATATTGACATTATTAATAGGCTTCTTTCAGATAAAATAGGATTTACCTTCTGGGGAATTCAATTGACACTTGGCATATTTATCCCATTTATACTCCTGCTCCTTGTAAGTCTGATGAAAAAGCGGGAAAACCTGAAATTAGGAATGATCTCGATTTCATCCGTTCTCATTATTATTGGAGTATTTGCAATGAGATGGAACGTGGTAATTGGCGGCCAGGAAATTTCCAAGAGCCTTGTAGGAACGCTCACGTATGTTCCTGTATTCTTCAGCCAGGAAGGTGTACTGCCAGCAATAATAATTTGTATCATTCCGTTGATCATATTGCGGGTTGTAACAGCTATCCTGCCGCCATGGAAGGATATGGAATAATTAGTATTGTTCCTTTTAACGGAACAAACTCTTTTTTTTTAATTTTTATTGGAAATATATGGCATATATTTTTATCTATGTGATACAATTAGATAACCTGTTATTATATAATAATATTAACAAACAACTATATCTGAGGGGATATAAATGAATGAAAATGAAGGAAAACAGCTCACAGTGGCAAAAGCCTATCCGAATGATTCAGGAAGAGGGATCGCAAGGCTTGATCCGCATACCCTGATGCTTTTGCAGTTAATACCAGGGGATATCATAGAGATAGAAGGGAAAAAGATCACTGCCGCAAAAGTGTGGCGTGCGGATAGGAATGACTGGGAAGAAAATATAATCCGGATAGACGGTTTTATCAGGCAAAACGCCGGCGTAAGCATTGGAGATGTTATCAGGATACGAAAAGCCAATGTAAATCCTGCAGAAAAAGTAGTGCTTGCTCCCTCCGAAGGAACGCCCATAAAATTTGGCGGGGAAGCTGAAGACATAATAAAACGCCAGATCATGAAACGCCCCATCAACAAGGGGGATATAATACCAGTGATGAGCACGATGTCACATCCATTCCTGGGAAGGTTTGTAACAGGACAGGAGATCCCTCTCATTGCAATTGAAGCTGAACCCGAAGGGATTATTTTAATAACCGATAAGACTGAAATAAAACTCAGGGAGAAACCTGTTGTCCTTGAAGTTACAGGTACGGGCATCACATACGAGAATATTGGCGGTCTGGGAGATGAGATCCAGCGTCTGCGTGAAATGATCGAACTTCCCATGAAACATCCTGAACTATTTGAAAGATTGGGAATAGAGCCGCCCAAGGGTGTTTTGATGCATGGCCCTCCAGGGACAGGAAAAACCCTCATTGCAAAGGCAGTAGCAAATGAATCAGGAGCAAATTTCTTCTCAATAGCAGGCCCTGAGATCATGAGCAAATATTATGGGGAAAGCGAGCAGCGGCTTCGCGAAATATTTGAACAGGCAAACAAGGCTGCCCCCTCAATTATTTTCATAGATGAACTTGATTCCATCGCCCCGAAAAGAGAAGAAGTAACCGGTGAAGTTGAAAGGCGTGTTGTTGCACAGTTACTTACTATGATGGACGGCCTGGAAGAAAGAGGGCAGGTGGTAGTGATCGGAGCAACTAACCGGATTGATGCCATTGATCCAGCCCTTAGAAGACCAGGAAGGTTTGACAGGGAGATCGAGATCGGAGTTCCAGACAGGAAGGACAGGATAGAAATATTCCAGATCCATACAAGGGGAATGCCGCTGTCAAAAGACGTGAACATCGAGTATATATCTGAAAGGACGCACGGTTTCGTTGGGGCTGATATTTCCGCCCTGGCAAAGGAAGCGGCGATGAAAGCGCTTCGAAGATTCCTCCCGATGATAAAACTTGATGAAGTCGTCCCGCGGGAAATGCTTGAAAGTATGCAGGTAACCGTGAATGATTTTGAAGACGCTCTAAAAGAAGTTGAGCCTTCTGCTATGCGGGAAGTCATGATCGAAACACCAAAAGTCAAATGGGACGATGTAGGTGGGCTTGATGAGGCAAGACAGGAGATCATAGAGGCAGTTGAATGGCCCCTTAAATTCCCGGATAAATTTGAAAAAATGAGCATTCGCCCACCAAGGGGAATACTTCTTTATGGTCCTCCAGGCACTGGAAAAACATTACTTGCAAAGGCTGTAGCCAATGAAAGCTCTGCTAATTTTATAAGCATCAGGGGTCCGCAGTTACTTTCCAAATGGGTAGGAGAATCCGAAAAGGCTATACGTGAGATCTTTAAGAAAGCACGCCAGGTATCACCATCAATAATTTTCCTGGATGAACTTGATGCTATCGCCCCCATCCGCGGTACAGAGTTTGGTTCAAAGACCTCGGAGAGAGTTATAAACCAATTGCTGACCGAGCTTGATGGAATAGAAGTCCTGAAAAGTGTAGTTGTCATCGCTGCAACGAACAGGCCTGAGATAATAGACCCTGCCCTGATCCGTTCTGGCAGGTTTGACAGGCTTGTTTTCGTAGGGCCGCCAGGAAAAGCCGGACGGATGAGCATATTCAATATCCATCTTAAAAACTTGAAAGAGAAACATCTATCAGAAGATGTAGATATAGATGAATTGGCAGACCTCACTGATAATTATGTTGGTTCAGATATCGAATCTCTGTGCAGGGAAGCGGTAATGCTGGCTCTGCGGGAAAATTTTGAAACTGACATTGTTGAAATGAGGCATTTCAATGAAGCACTTAAGAAAGTAAGACCCGCTCTTGCAGATGATATGGTTGAATACTATCAAAAACTACAGGAGCAATTCAAAGGCGGGACAAAACAGGAACAGAAGTCTTATATAGGTTACAGGTGAAAAAAGCATATTAGATGAGCCCATCATAAGGAGAAAAATAGGGCAAATAAAGGGATTACTATGGCAAAAATACTAGCAAAAAATTTAGCTAATAAAAGAGTGATGCTCACTGACGGATCAGAGCTGGGATTTGCGGCGGATGTTGTTATGGATATGCAGGGCGGAGCCCTGTTATATCTGGTCGTTAAACCATCGAACAATGTTGACACATCAAAATATAAAAAACAAAATAGTTATGTCTTAATACCATTTGAAGCTGTCAGGGCAGCCAAGGATTATGCCATAGTGGATAAGAAAATGGTCACTGGCAGTGACTTTGATTAATTTTTTATCCTTTCATCTATTTTTCACAGGGTAATGTTTTGAAAGGTGAAACAAAGCTTACTATTGTTTGTTCAGTCCAGGACATAGCAAGTCAGAATATAAAGAATTCTCTTCTGTCCCTTAGAAAATGGACTGCACAAGTCACAGAGCAAGAACTGGCAGTCTTTGAGTATAATAATTTCCGAATTCTAGAAATAACTGGGCCACTTATAAATCAGGATGGATTGGATAAGAAGATATCTGATCTTGGATATCCTGCATCTCTTATCATATTTGCTTCCAAACACAGGAGTAAGGATATGCGCGCAATACTAACGGTCCATTCCACCGGAAATGTTAATGAGGCCAGATTCGGGGGTACTCCAAAAAAGCTTTCAAGGGCAGCCCCGAATGCTGTAAGGTCGCTCCTTCGTTCTTTGAAAACACTTTTAGGTAACAATGAATATGAAATAACACTTGAATGCACACATCATGGTCCATCGGACATAGATGTTCCATCGGTCTTTATCGAGATCGGAAGCAATGAAGCGCAATGGCTTGATGAAGCCGCCGGACATATCGTGGCAAATGCTATTCTTCACTTAAAGGACGACGGATCACCTGTTGCAGTGGGTTTCGGGGGCACTCATTATGCCCCGAGGCAAACTTCTTTGATCCTCTCCACTGATGTTACGTTTGGTCATATTTTTCCCACGCATGCACTGGATGATATTGATATATCCATGATACACCAGGCATTTGAAAGATCAGGTGCAGATTTTGTCTACCTGGACAGGAAATCGATGAAAGGATCACAGAGGGATAATCTTATTGGATTGATAGAGAGCACAGGATATGAAATAAAGAAAGAAAGCGATCTTAAAGAAAAGAATATAACATAAATAAACGGAAAAACTATAAATCCAGAGATGCTATATGAAACAATTAATGGAGTCATTTATAAAATGAACGATGGAGAAAAAGCATGGAATCAATAATCAAAGAGGCAATTTCAAGAGCGGGTGAATCTCCAATGCCAGTTATTGGAGATACGGACAAAGAACTTGAGGAAATATTAAGGGAATTAAAGACAAATATTGTGGTCATAGGATGCGGTGGATCAGGTTCGAACACTATTCAGAGGATCCATGAAGAGGGAATAATAGGGGCTGAGCTTTATGCAATAAATACAGATGCCCAACATCTCTATAATATTAAAGTAAGTAAGAAGATCCTTATCGGAAGAAGCAGGACCAAAGGTCTTGGCGCAGGAAGCCTTCCCCAGATCGGACAGGACGCGGCCCAGGAATCAAAATCTGCAATTGAAAAAGCAGTAGGAAATGCCGATCTTGTTTTCATAACATGCGGATTGGGCGGAGGGACAGGGACAGGTTCTGCACCGGTTGTGGCAGAGGTCGCCCGCGATGCAGGAGCATTGACAATAGCGGTCGTGACCCTTCCCTTCTCGGTCGAAGGCCATATCCGAATGGATAATGCAGAAGCAGGACTTGAACGCCTGCGCGATGCAGTTGATACAGTTATCGTAGTACCCAATGATAAATTACTTGAAGTAGTTCCTCACCTTCCTTTGCAGACAGCTTTTAAGGTATGTGATGAGGTTTTGATGAGATCTGTCAAGGGAATAACCGAATTAATAACAAAGCCCGGACTTGTGAACCTTGATTTTGCTGATGTGCGGGTTATCATGCAAAAGAGTGGCGTTGCCATGATCGGTCTTGGAGAAGCTGAAGGAGAGAACAAAGCTATTGAGTCTGTCCAGAAAGCACTTCGCAGTCCTCTTCTTGATGTTGATGTCTCAGGAGCAACAGGCGCTCTTGTAAATGTGGTTGGCGGTCCAGATATGACTATAGCAGAAGCTGAAAGCGTTGTAAATGAATTATACACACGCATAGACCCGAAGGCGCGCTTGATATGGGGCGCTATGGTTGATCCGGATCTTGAAAATATGGTGCGAACAATGGTTGTGGTCACAGGTGTAAAATCACCCCAGATCCTTGGCAAGAATACCTCCGGAAATATAGCAACGGCAAAATACGGAATTGATTTTGTCAGGTAATTTTTCTTAACTGCTGGTCTGGATGCCTGCATATATAAACGAGATATTTAATTCCATACAGGGCGAAGGTCCTTATGCAGGCACACGGCAGGTATTTGTCCGATTTGAAGAATGCCAGCTTCAGTGTGATTATTGCGATACACCACAAACACGCAATGTTTCAGGTTCATGCAGGATCGAGACTGAACCCGGAAGCGGGAACTTTTTCTCCACTAAAACTCCATTGAACCGGGATGATGTTGTGGCAAACATTGTCAAATTATGGACCCCCTCAACAAAACATATAAGCCTCACGGGCGGGGAACCGTTGCTAAATTCCGATTTTATAAAATCTCTTGATCTGGAATATCCACTATATCTTGAGACAAATGCGGGATTTCCTGAAAAGGCCAGGGAAATTAAAAATATTATTTCAATAGCCTCCTGTGATATTAAATTGCCAGAACACAGATGTACCCAGAATTATCCAGAGCTGCTGGAAAAAGAGCTTGAAACCATCAGTATCCTGAACAAGACTGCTGATACCTTTGTGAAAGTGATAATACTCCCACAGACAACAAAAGAATCATTATCCCTTGCTGTAGAAGGCGTCAGATCAATTGATAAAGACATTCCATTTATCCTCCAGCCAGTAACATCTGATAAAAAAGTCCCATCATCTTTATTATTTGAATTGATGGATTTTGCGGGAGAAAAATTAAAAGACGTGCGTGCGATCCCGCAAACGCACAAGATGATGAACCTGCTTTAGCTATTGGTCGCTGCGGCAAGCTCAATTACTTTCTGTGAGTCCTCTGATCCGCCAACTTTTATCATTGAATTCGTCGTTGTCCAGATAATATTATATTTTGATAATTGCTTTCCATTTCTTGTTATGTAATATTTCACCTGTGTAGCTTTATGACCGTTAATTGTGATCTCGGTGAATGGATCATAATTAGCATCCTTGTACTGTGATTTATACTCGTCAATTAGAGTCTGTGGATTTTCAATATCAAATATCTGGATATAAATTTCATCATCTTCAGTTTTGCTTCTATAGATCCCTTCAATTGCTTTTTGTGAGGTGTTGCCTATATCCACTTGTGTTTCATGTGCATCCAGGTATGTGAACCCTGCAGGCAGGTTTATTGTCGGGATCATATCAGATTTGATCGTCTCATTCCCTCTTGATCCATTGTTCGTATCAATACATCCTGAAATAAGAATAGATGTAATGATAAATATAGATAATATTATAATTTTTTTATACATACTTTCTCTTTGGCCACTTATATTCATTTATATTAAAAAATGTAACGGTCAAAAGGTGTCAAGAAAAATTCATATAAAATCCTTTTACATATTTTCCAAACAATCTTTATATCTTGAAAGCGAAAAAGCCTTTTATGGACGTAAGTTTCTCATCCCTTGCTCTTGTAAATAACCCGTTCGAATGGGTTTATGATCTTGAAGACCTTGGTTTTACAGGCTGGGAAGTGGTAAGCGAAGGAAAGCAGCAATTAAACGACGCAACGCTCTTCGAAATTAAAAACATCATAAAGACGACCGATCTTGCCCTGACGCTTCATCTTCCATTCTCAGACCTTAACCTGGGAAGCCTGAACCTCCCTATATGGAGGGAAAGCATCAGGCAGATGAAGAAATGCATCGAAAGATCATCCGATTTCATTGAACTTGCCGTTGTTCATCCCGGTCATCTCTCTCCCCTTGGTATGCAGCTTCCCGACAAGGCATGGCAGCAAAGTGTCGAGGGATTAAAAGAGATATGTGATTTTGCTGATGATCTGGGCATTAAGATCGGAGTTGAGAACATGCCTGATATGCAACAAATTTTCGGTAAACGGCCAGAAGAGCTCCTTGGTATGATAGATTCCCTTGGTAAAAATAATGCAGGTATGACTTTTGATATAGGGCATGCAAATACAAATGGACTTGTTCTTGATTTCATAAAAGAGATCGAACATGTGATCCATGTTCATCTTCATGACAATAAAGGAAAAAGTGATGAACACTTGCAGCTCGGGAAGGGGACTATTAACTGGAAAGAGGTCATTCCAAAATTTAAGGGATATAAAGGCAGGTTCGTCATTGAAGCTCGAACTATAGAAGAAGGCACAGCGAGTTTAAATTATTTAAAAAAACAAGTATAAATCAGTTCATCATAATATTGCCCCAAATGTTATATAGAAATTAATGTAATCTAATATTACTGGAGGGTAATATGATAACAGTATCTTCCCATATATTAAATCTTGATGATATCCTTGAAGGGGGATTTTATAAGCCTTCTGTGATACTAGTGGCTGGTATTGCCGGCAGTGGAAAGACTACATTTGTTGCTCAATCTCTCTTTAATGCAGCAAAAGCCGGGGAGACATGTCTTTTCATTTCAACTTTATCAGAGTCTCCTGCCATGATCAATAACTATATGTCCCGGTTTTCTTTCTTTGACCGGACATTATATGAAACCAAAAAAATGAATATTATAAGTATAGGAGATTCCCTCTTAAAACAGGGGGATCAGGCTGTTATTGAATTCATTCATAAAAAAATATCAATTCTAAAACCCGACAGGATAGTGATAGATCCATTGACGGTGCTTGGGGATATTCTCAGATCGTATGAGAAAAGACCTCTGACAGATGATGAAAGGCGTCGTTTCTATTTTGATCTATTTACCTCGATGAAAAGCTGGAATACCCTTATCTTGATCACCGGGGAATTTACTCTGGAGGACATTCAACAAAATCCTCTTGGATATCTTGCCGACGGAATGATCTATCTTTCTGATGAAATCGTTGGAATGAGATATGAACGGAATTTACGTATCCTTAAAATGAGGGGACAAAAATACATGCCGGGAAACCATTCTTTTGATATCAGGGATACAGGTATAATTGTTTTTCCAAAGAGTTTACCTCAGGTGTGGGGGGAAAAGCCGGCTTCAAAAATAAAGGTAAGTACAGGTATATCCGGTCTTGATGCTATGTTAAAAGGAGGTATCCACGAAGAGGATATTATGTTGATATCGGGAACAACCGGGACAGGCAAGACAACATTCGCTCTTCATTTTATTTGTGAAGGATTGCATAATGGCGAGAAATCCTTAATAATTTCACTTGAAGAACGACCTTCAAAACTGGTGCGAAATGCCAGAGCTTTTGGAATGGATCTTGAACCTTTTTTGCAAAAGAAGATGCTTGAAGTTCATTATGTATCGCCTGTTTCATATCATCCTGATGAAGAAGCCTGGTTGATCCGAAAAAAAATAAAGGATAATTCAGTGAAACGACTTTTATTTGATGGAATTGAAAACCTGGAGACATCTCTTCCAAATAGCATAGAGCGCAAGAATTATATGGCTGTGCTTCTTGATCTGTTTTCCTCGATGGGAGTGACCACATTGATCACCAGTGAAATTTCAGAACTCTTCGGCGGGGTCAAGTTGACCCATGAAACATTATCCAATGTTGTGGATAATATAATCCTTCTTAAACATGTAGAGATCGAAGGGAATATGAAAGGTTTCATAAGTATTATGAAATCACGGGGTATTAAACACGACACTGAGATCCGGGAATTTGAGATCACAGAAAAAGGAATTGTGGTGAAAAGTTCGATGAAAGGGTATGAAAGCGTTTTGAGCGGTATCGCCCGAAAGATATCTGGTGAATTTTTGGAAAAAAAGGAAAAACTGTAATTATGGAAAAGATCTCGTTTAAGACCAGGGATGGAGTAACGATCAAAGGCAACTATTTCAAACCCCTGAAGAAACATGCCCCAGTTTTTATTCTGTTACATATGATGCCTTCGACCAAAGAAAGCTGGAACGAATTTGCAGAGATCATTCAAAAAAATGGGTGTGCTGCTCTTGCTATTGATCTGAGGGGGCATGGTGAAAGCACAGATCAAAATGGTATTCGATTGGATTACAAAGAATTCATGGATGAGGAGCACAGGAATTCCATGAATGATATTGCTTCTGCCAAAGAATTCCTCGCAGGTCAAACTGATCTTGATATGTCAAGGATCGCCATTGCAGGTGCAAGTATCGGGGCAAATCTTGCACTCTGGCATGCTACGATCGATAAAGATGTGCGTCTTATAATGCTTTTGTCGCCGGGTCTGAATTACAGGGGCATAATGGCAGATGAATTTGCTCCAAAGTTCAAGGGGCATGTGTTTATTTTAGCAAGTGAAGGGGATACAAAATCTGCTGACAGCAGCAGGAAATTAGCAGGGATCTTTCCGGGTGAAACTAAATTGAAGATATTAAAAGGCGATATGCATGGAACAAATATGTTCAACCCGGAGATTATGGATGAACTCTTGAAATGGGCATTTGAAAGAATATAGGACATCTAAAGAAATGATCATATGGGAAAAAAGAGACACAATTTTGAATATTTGATGAAAGAATTTATCTTTTAAAAATAGATTCTAATACAAATTATGAAAATGAATGCTCAGATCAAGGCAGAACTCATCTCCATTGGTGCGATAGATATTGATACAACACTTCTGAGAAGGCTTACTGTTCCAACTGCAGGCCCCGGGGCAGGAGGGAAGGCTTTTTTCTTTAGTTCCGGGGGACGCCGTGTGCGACTGGTAGTTGATAATGGTTCACCGCTTCGTGCGATAATGGATAAAGACGAGATAGTTATCTTAAAAGGGGGTAAAGAGTTCGTGAGGGGAACGATCGAAGAGGAACTCATCCATTGCCCTGAACAGGCATATATAACAATGAGTGAGCGCTGCATTTATGACTGCAAATTCTGTCCGGTCCCTAAATTGAATGGAAAAGTCAAATCATCAGAGGAATTGCTGGCGCTTGTAAAAGAGGCATTTGATCTTGGGAAGATGAAGGGGATCTCAATAACTTCAGGGGTTGAAGTTTCACCAGAAAAAGAAGTTGAGAGGGCTGCAGATCTTGTCAGGAAACTTAAGAAATATAATGTGCCGATAGGTGTTTCCGTATATCCCACGAAAGACTCTTCAAATATACTGAAAGAAGCGGGGGCGAGTGAAGTAAAATATAATGTGGAAACGATGGACAGGGATCTTTATGATAAATACTGCAAGAAACCTCCTCTTGATTTTACACTTGAGTGTTTGAAGGATGCAGTCAAAGTATTCGGGAAGAACCATGTTTTTACGAACTTCATAGTGGGACTCGGGGAAACAGATGAGACTATTGAAAAGTATTACGAGGAACTTGCGAAAATGGGCATAATCCCGAATCTTCGCGCCGTGGGTGTGCATCCTCTTCGCTTTGGTGAAATTGAAGCTGAGAGACCAACAGCAGACCGGCTGCTCAAACTCACTAAAATGGCTCGGCGGATACTTGATAAATATGGGCTTAATGCAGGGCTTGCAAAGACGATGTGTTTGCCGTGCATGGGTTGTGACCTGAATCCGCACATAGATATTTGAATAACAAAACAAAAATCTTATAAACAAATACAACATTATGGTTTATCATGGTGTGTACAAAACTGTGCAAAATAATACGAGGTGAAACATAATGGAAACAACAGAAAAAAAATATACGAATTTTGCTGAAAGAATGGTAAAAATACTTGGTTTGAAGGGGTCACCTGTTGCCATCGCTTTGAAGGATGAAATTCCTCCGGGACTTGAAAAGGGAGCACCAGCAAGGCATTGTGAAATGGTCCAGCATGTTCGTCAAAGCGCAGAACAGTTCTACTCTACCCTCGATGATCATAAATGCAAAGGGGGAGCAGCTGTCATAGGACTTGCAGAAATACCTGAAAATGTGGCAAATGGGGATTATTATTATAAACTTGGAGCTTTTGCCTCAACTGATGCTTCAAGGAATACAATGGAATTTGTTCCCAGGATCGAAAAACATTCAAAATATGCAATTTATTCACCGCTTGGATCTGCAAATTTTTCACCAGACCTGGTAGTTGTATTGTGTACGCCAAAACAGGCAATGCAAATGGTCCAGGCCGATCTTTACACTGCAGGTGGACGTATCCAGACAGGATTTGCAGGAAAACAGAGCCTGTGCGGTGATATTGTGGCAAATACGATAAACACAAATTCAGTCCAGGTATCCCTTGGTTGTTCGGGAAGCAGAAAACACGCAAAGATAGATGAAAATGAATTGATCGTTGGTATTCCGATCCAGAGGGTCGAGCAGATGGTGGATTCACTGGAAAAACTTTTTGAAGCACCAAAATGATTATGTTCGCCCGGAACAATAACAAAACCGACAAATGAGTAAAGATAACATCAACTTTATTTCAGGAAAAGCCTGGAAATTCGGCAACAATGTCGATACAGATGTGATCATCCCGGGAAAATACCTTCGAACAACTGACATGAACGTTTTTGCATCTCATGTCATGGAAGGAATAGATCCATTATTTTCACAGAAAGTAAATAAAGGTGATATCATCGTTGCGGGAGGGAATTTCGGGTGCGGCTCCTCAAGGGAGCAGGCGCCCCTTGCCTTAAAACATGCAGGTGTCGCCTGTATCGTGGCCGAATCCTTTGCCAGGATATTTTTCAGGAATGCGATCAATGTGGGCCTGCCTATCATTGAAGCGACCATCGATTGCAGGGAAGGCGACATAATTGAGATCGACCTTGAGAAAGGTATTGTAAGAACTGGAAATAAAACAGTCTCTGCCTCAAAGATGCCTGGTTTCCTGCGAGAGATACTGGCTGACGGCGGGCTGGTAGAACACAGAAAAAAGGTGAGCATTTGATATTCCCGGCAGATTATAAAAGCGTGGGCATGACAAGGACTGACCCGGCAGGAAGAATCGGTGGCCCTATCTATTTTACAACAGATTATCTGATAGCGAAACTACCTTCTGGTTTTCAAATATATGGAGTAAAAAGCGAAGGTGAAGGACTATTACGAACACTTGTTTCACTCGTTCTTATCGCTAAAGGAAAAGAGATAATCCAATTTGATGAAAAAATAGATTCACATGACAGGACAAGACTTATAGAATCTGCAATTCCGTTATGTAACGGCATTGTAAATACGGTCATTTTTGAAGGATTGGATCGGCATACTACTTTTATCCAGCATCCAAGCCTTCATGAAGTAATGGAAGTAGAAATTATCGATATTGCGCCGCCTGAACCTCCATGGCTTGCTTTTGCCATCGAGAGACTTGTAAAAAGCGGGATACTCGGAGAATTAAATGTCAGGTTCACAACCAAACTAATAGACCTTCGCCAGTTCGAAGGGGAAAAAATGGTCTTTCCATGTTATGCTTCCGAACTTAAAGGAAAGCATCTCGATACAGATACGGATATCGAGGATAATTCAACACTTGTCGGATGCGATATCTCAAAACAGATATTTGAGCTTCGTTTCCCTGATCTAACTTATAAACACATCAATATGTGCCCTCTTAAGACTGAACTATATTTACCCACGAAACCATTTATCACCAGGTGCTGCCAGAGTAAAAAATCAGGTATGATAAACCTGAACGGAATAGATGGGGCCGTGGTTCACTGGGGTGCGTCTGAGTATGACATCGTGGATGCGATAAGGATGCTTGTTAAAGTATTAAAAGGGATACAGGATAATATCAAACCGAATTAATATGAAAATAGCAATTGTTCCGGGAGACGGTATCGGTCAGGAAGTAATGACTGCAGCTCTGTCAGTTCTTGACGCTTTTGGTCTTGATATTGAAAAAGTTCCTTTTGAGATCGGATTTGGAAAATGGGAGAGAACAGGAAGCGCTATAACTGATGATGATATTCGACTCTTGAAGGAATGTGATTGTGTTCTGTTCGGTGCGATCACGACACCTCCTGACCCCAATTATAAGAGCGTTCTTCTTCGAATTCGAAAAGAACTTGACATGTATGCGAATATCCGTCCTTTCAAACCGCTCAAGAATGTGCGTCTGCCATGCGCGGGGGATTTTGATTTTGTAATTGTGAGAGAAAATACTGAAGGCATGTACTCAGGTGTGGAAGAACTTCATGAGAATGCAGCCTATACCACACGAATAATTACACGAAAAGGAAGCGAGAGAATAGCAGAGCAGGCATGCAGGATCGCAAAGCAGAGAAAGAACAAAATTACGATCGTGCATAAGGCCAACGTATTAAAATCAGATTCATTTTTCAGGGATGTTTGCATAGGGGTAGCAAAAAAGAATGGAGTCGCATACCATGAAATGCTTGTGGACGCAATGGCTTATGATCTTATCCTTCATCCTTCTAAATATGATGTGATAGTTTCCACGAACCTGTTCGGGGATATCCTGAGCGATGAAGCTGCGGCCATTGTGGGCGGTCTGGGCCTTTGCCCAAGCGCCAACATAGGCGATAAATATGCGTTCTTTGAACCAATTCATGGAAGCGCTCCGGACATTGCTGGAAAAGGGATCGCCAATCCTATTGCAGCCATTTTGAGCGTCAAGATGTTGCTTGAATGGGCTGGATTTCAGGGCGAGGCAAAAGCGGTAGATAGAGCGGTAAACAGAGTTCTAGAGGCGGGGATAGTTACGCCGGATCTTGGTGGCTCTTATTCCACTCATAATGTTTCAATTGCGATCACAAAATTGATATAAGGTGTGTTGGCAATGACGGGAATTTTAACCTAGTGTTGAGTCCGGTAGATAAGCTTTTATTGTTCGCTGTCTTAATGAACTTCATGAATTTATCAGATATCCTGAAAAATGCGGTTTATGCAATTGTATTCGGATTCATGGGCATGATAATAGGTATCTGGACGGCAGACCTGTTGTACAGCATAGTACTGAAGAATATAGACCGCGTGACCACTATTTACTTATCTGTCGGCATAATAGTGTTGATATCACTGTGTGCTTCAATATTGGGTTTTACAAAAGGCAAGAATTTGATGGAATAATTTTTTTTTGTCATTTTTACTTTTTCCGATGAATTTTGAAAAGCTTTAATATTGAATTGACCATTACGTGATTCGATCAGGATGAATATTATACTACTTGGGCCTCCCGGAGCAGGAAAAGGGACGCAAGCCAAACAAATACAGGAATTTTACAAACTTCCCCATATTTCCACCGGGGATATTTTACGAGAGAATATTAACAATAATACAAGCCTCGGATTAAAAGCAAAATCCTATATGTCAAGGGGCGAGCTCGTCCCGGACGAACTTTTGATAACGATCATCAAAGACCGGTTATCAAAAAAAGATTGTGAAAAAGGATTTATGCTTGATGGTTATCCAAGAACTATCCCGCAGGCTGACGCATTGCAGATGATATTAACAGAATCAGGTGAGATAGTTGATGCTGTTGTTAATATTTCAGTTGATGATGAAGAACTCATAAAACGTCTTTCAGGACGAAGAATGTGTAAATGCGGCACAAGTTATCATGTTATGTTCAATCCTCCTGAAAAAGAAGATATATGCAATACCTGTAATGGAAAATTATACCAGCGAGATGATGACAGATCCGAAGCTATCAGGAACAGGCTGAATGTTTATAAGAAACAGACACAACCTTTAATTAATTATTACGATAGTAAAAAAATCCTCAGGACTATAGATGGAAGCAAAGAGATCCCTCAGATATTTGAGGATATAAAGAAAGTATTGGATGAATATGATCAATAAAACAATAAATAAACTCGTAATGTTCCTTGGCATTTTTTTAATGTTCGGGATCATCATGTTCCCGAATATGAGGGACATCATAGGCGAATTGATGGACACGCTCCTGAAACCTCTCCTTGGGGGGCTTCCATTACATATGATCATTTTCGTACTGGCCGCATTCACAGGTCTTTATGCTTCTCTTATACAGAAATATACGATGGACTGGACATTGATGAAACGAGTGCAGGAGAAATCAAAGTCCATTCAAAAGGAAATGAGGCAGGCGCAATTATCAAACAACGCAGCAAAAATTAAAAAACTGGAAGGACAGTACCAGGAAATGATGGGCGACCAGATGGAAATGTTCAAACAGCAATTCAAACCCATGCTATACATAAGTATTATCTCAATACCCCTTTTCTACTGGGTATATCTTCTTATAAGCCAGAACCCGGATGCTACAATGATTTTTCCTTTCTGGGGAGAGCAGAACTTAAATGATAAGGTTTTCTGGCAGTTCCAGTACTGGCTGTTCTGGTATTTCCTGTGTTCCATCCCTGTCAGCCAGATGACAAGGAAGGCATTGAACGTAGGCGGAATGTAATTGATACTCACAATAAGCGGACCCCCTGGAAGCGGAAAGAGCACACTTTCAAAGATATTGTCTGTCAAACTTGGTCTTGAACTGGTGTCGATGGGTGATATTTTTCGAAAATGTGCCCGTGATAGGTGCATGTCGCTTGAGGAATTCGGTCAGATCGCAAAATGCAATGAAAAGATCGACAGGGAAATAGATGATATGCAAAAAAAGATCGCCATGGAGAAAGATAATATTCTTATTGAGGGCAGGCTTTCTGGATTTCTTGTTGATGCAGATATACGTGTCTGGCTCAAGGCCCCTCTTGAGGTAAGGGCACAGCGCATTTCGAAAAGGGAAAATAAACCTGAAACCCTGGCAAAGGAGGAGACATTTGAGAGGGAGGAATGCGAAAGAGAGCGATATTTAAAATATTATGATCTTGATATTAAAGACCTGTCTGTATATGACCTGATAATTGATTCAAGTAAATGGAACCCAGAAGAAATAAGCGAAATAGTGCAAAAAGCCGTGAGATCTTGATATGATATTGCCATCAGAAAGAAAAAGGGAGACGCTTGTAAAATCTGAAGACCAGACTGACGATAAGTATGGTAAAAAACCACAGGATCGCCCGATCGATGAATATATACTAAAAGGTGCTATCGATCTTGATAAACCAGCAGGTCCAACAAGTCACGAGGTCACTTCATGGGTTAAAAAGATCCTGAATTTAAAAAAAGCAGGCCACAGCGGCACTCTCGACCCAAATGTGACAGGACTTCTCCCGATCATGCTTGAGAACTCGACAAAAGCTGTCGATGGTCTTCTAACCGCGGGAAAAGAATATGTTTGCCTTATGAAACTTCATAAAACGATGCCTGAGAGCACTATTAAAGCTGTAATAAAGGATTTCATTGGTGATATTTTCCAGAAACCTTCTATTAAATCTGCGGTCAGGCGTGAAACAAGGGTAAGGACGATCTATTACAATGAACTTCTTGAGATCGAGGATAATAATGTTCTTTTCAGGGTGGGTTGTGAGGCTGGGACCTACATCCGAAAATTATGCCATGATATGGGAACAGCGATGGGGACTGGAGCGCATATGCAGGAGTTGCGGCGGACGAAATCAGGGCCCTTTCGTGAAGATGAAAAATTGATAACCCTGCAGGATCTTCAGGATGCTTATGTCGAATGGAAAGAGAACGGTAATGAAGCCCCTTTAAGAAAAGTGATCAGTCCAATGGAATTCGGGCTTTCACATCTTCCCAAAATAGTAATCCGGGATAATGCGGTGGATGCAATTTGCCATGGCGCAGGGTTAGCTGCCCCTGGTGTGCTTTCCCTTGAATCGGATATTAATATAGGGGATATTGTTGCAGTTTATACCTTAAAAGGCGAGGGAGTATCCTTCGGATATGCGCAGATGAAGTCTGCAGACATATTAAGGGCTGCCACGGGAATTGTGGTGAGTACTGATAGAGTGTTACTGGAAGAAGGGACATATCCAAAAGGATGGAAGGCTAAGATAAAATAATCATACGAATATTAAAATAATTAAAATGGTAAAAATTATGAACAGTGTACAAAAGTTTTTAATAATTGGATCGTTGTTGATCGGGATTATCTTTATGAGTGGTTGTGTTCAAGAAAAAGAACAAACGTCTTCTGCTGATTCAGCTAATAAAGACAAAACATCAAGTTCACTTGAATCCCGCATCAATGAGCTGGAGAAAAAAGTCGATGAACTTGATAAAACGAATAGTTATAATGGTATAATGAAACAAAGCCCTGAAAATCTTATTCCATTACCGCCTTTTAAGATAATCATACATTTCAAAAAAGGATGGACATATTATTTCAGGGAAAACAATGAGTTAGAAATAACAAAAGATGATCCAATTCCATCCAGGGCCACATACACTATAGATAATAAGAATAATACAATTAAAATCTCTCCGCCAAAAGCAAATAGTGGTATCAAATTCAATGATTTTGATCCCTACTGGATAAGGTTATTTGAGGAATATGCTTCGGTAACTTATGAAAATGGTTGGATGGATTGGGTTGCACGATATGACATCCAAAAATAATAAATCCTAAATTTAACCTGGGTATGAATAGAAACAGCATTCGTGAGATTACGCATCTTGTGGCATCTTTGCTCGTTCTCACGATCGCATTTTCTTACCCCAGCACAAGCTCACAAGAACTGGCTATAGCTGCCATTGGTGTGGGCACAGGCTTCCTCCTTCATGAGATGGCTCATAAGTTTACAGCCCAAAGATATGGTTTTGTCGCGGATTACGAAGCAAGTCCCATGGGACTTCTTCTTGCTGTTGGATTGTCGATCTTCACGAACGGGAGTTTTATTTTTGCGGCTCCTGGCGCTGTAATGATACGCGGTAAAAGAATCCCTTATTCACAGGCCCAGGATTATTACTCCAACACCCGTCAAAATGAAAAAGAGTTTGCATATATTTCTGTATCTGGTGCGGTTGTAAATTTAATACTCGCAATTATATTTATAATAATTTCATTAATTATCGCGGATCAATTTATTGTAAAAGTGCTCTGGAGGGCAGCATTCATAAACGTATTCCTTGCCGGTTTCAATATGATACCGTTTGGACCGCTTGATGGTGCGAAAGTATGGAGATATAACCCTGTATTATGGTGTATTGTAGGGATACCTTCGATAATTTTGTTCTTTATTCTGTAATTTTCTTAAATGATACTTTTGCCGCTCCGCACCACGGACATACCCAACCGTCTGGAATATCTTCAAAAGCTGTTCCTGGTTCTATTCCTCCGTCAGGGTCTCCGGCAGCAGGGTCGTATACATAGTCACATAGCGTACATTTCCATTTTTGCATATTATTGTTATTTATTCAAAAGAACTTAATAGTAACGCCTGGATAACGATTGAAAAATTGTAGAATTTCAAAATATTTTGATAAGCCGGAATATTTATATCCAGCAAATGACGTAATTAAAATTAATAATTGTGTGTGAAAGAGTTCGTCTAATGGTGGGCTTGGAACTGAAAAGTTATTCAATGGAGTAACAACCATTGAAAAATTTGGGAGAATAGAGCAAATCATTGCGGGGTTTCATATCAAATATTTAGGAGGAAAATATATGAAAAGTTTCAATTTAGCAATAGCAGTGTTAACACTGTTAATTTTGGGAATATCGATAGCAGGAGCTAATTCTGGGCAAACACTAGCATGTGACAACTGCCATCCAATATCCACATCAATTGTAGTAAGGACAAATCCAACGTCAACACTTACAGTAAATCCCAGTCAGGATTTTACGGTAGGCGTAACATATACATATAGTGGTGTTTCTACACCAGGCACAATTGAGGTAAACTGGCCAAATGCTTCTGTTTTGAATAATTTACTATTTAATCCAACTCCTCGTGTTCCAATTTCAGGGACAGCTACAAGCAACTTCAGTTCATCTGTTTTAACAGCACCTGCATCACCAGGATTATATCAAGTCAGGGTATTTGCAAGTTTTGGAGGGGGAGTACCCAAAGGTACCAACTTCACGGATCTAAATATAACTGTGGAAGCACCAGCAGTTACACCAGTATTGACCTCGATCGTCATCTCTCCGTCCTCGGCTATTCTGAGTGTTGCTGGAATTCAGGTATTCAATGCAACAGCGTTTAATGGCTCTACACCAATGTCC
>JAPMTR010000088.1 GCA_026552975.1 Candidatus Methanoperedens sp. | reverse complement strand
TTCTATGGGAATTAATGATATATATGGGAACAGGTATAATTTTAAATTTCTTCAGTTTAATCCGTTATGAAAATTGAAATGTCCGAAAGTCATGTATAACAAAGGACAATATGATATAGGATATTGACAAAAAAAGGGAACTAAGAATGGCCATTAAGAAAAGTGAATTATACAGCTCCCTCTGGAAAAGCTGCGACGAGTTAAGGGGTGGAATGGATGCCTCGCAATACAAAGACTATGTGCTGGTATTGTTGTTCGTAAAATATGTATCCGACAAATACGCTGGCAAACCCGATGCTAATATCATAATTCCAGAAGGCGGAAGCTTCAAGGATATGATCGCTCTGAAGGGCACAAAAGATATTGGCGAAGGGATCAATAAAATTATAGCAAAGCTGGCAGAGCCTAACGACTTGAAAGGGGTAATTGATGTGGCCAATTTTAATGATGACGATAAGCTTGGAAAAGGAAAGGAAATGGTTGACAAGCTATCAAATCTCATTGCCATATTTCAAAACGATAGCCTTGATTTTGGCAAGAATAAAGCTGAGGGTGACGATATTTTGGGTGATGCTTATGAATATCTTATGCGCCACTTTGCTACGGAATCAGGCAAAAGCAAAGGGCAATTTTATACACCGGCAGAAGTGTCAAGAATTCTGGCAAAGGTAATTGGCATAAATAAAGCAAAGAGCCAGGAAGATACCCTTTATGACCTCACTAATGGGAGCGGATCGCTGTTAATCAAGGCGGCAGATGAATCAGAAACAGGTGTAACTATTTATGGGCAGGAGATGGATAATGCCACTTATGCATTGGCCAGAATGAACATGATCTTACATGGACATACAACGGCTGAGATCTGGCATGACAACACTCTTTCAAAACCTCATTTTACGAATCCGGATGGAACACTCAAAACTTTTGATTTTGCAGTAGCGAATCCCCCATTTTCCAACAAAGCATGGAGCAATGGCTTTGATCCGTTAAATGATATATACGAACGCTTCAAGGGTTTTGGCATACCCCCAGCTAAGAATGGCGATTATGCTTTTCTTTTGCACATGATCCGTTCACTCAAAAGCAAAGGCAAGGGTGCTATCATTTTGCCGCATGGAGTGCTTTTCCGGGGGAATGCAGAGGCGGAAATACGCAAAAACATCATTCGCAGGGGATTTATCAAAGGCATTATCGGCTTGCCTGCAAACCTGTTTTACGGCACCGGTATTCCTGCCTGTATCATAGTTCTTGATAAAGAAAATGCGGATGTCCGAAGAGGGATCTTCATGATCGACGCAAGCCGCGGTTTTGTCAAGGATGGGAACAAGAACCGTTTACGAGACCAGGATATTCACAAGATAGTGGATGTATTCAACAAACAAACCGAAGTCCCAAAATTTGCCCGCATGGTTACGGTTGACGAAATTGAGCGAAACGAATACAACCTGAACATTCCTCGTTATATTGACAGCCAGGAAGCTGAAGATATACAAAACATTGAGGCGCATTTGTCAGGTGATATTCCCAACAGGGATATTGATGACCTGGAAAATTACTGGAAGGTCTATCCTTCACTTAAAAATGTATTGTTTACCGAAAGTCCAAGAGCAGGGTACAGTAAGCTGAAAATACCACATGACGAAATCAAGCATGTTATTTTTTCCCATCCTGAATTTACAGGCTATATCAAGGAGATAGATGTTGTTTTTAATAGCTGGAAAGAAAAACACACGCTTGCACTGAAGAGTCTGGCTGTGGGCGCAAAGCCAAAAGAAGTGATACGAAACTTATCTGAACCTATTCTTACATCATTTGCTGAACGAAAACTGATCGATCAATATGATGTTTATCAGCACCTCATGACCTATTGGTCAGATACCATGCAGGACGATGCTTACCTGATCGCTGTGGATGGCTGGAAAGCTGAATTATCTCCTGTTAAGGGTAAGAAAGGTGAATGGGACAGCGACATTGTACCAAAGCAACTTGTGATCAAAAGATATTTTGCTGCTGAAGAAAAAGCCATAGCACAACTGGAAACTGACCGTGATACAATATCCCGGCAGATGGAAGAACTTGAGGAAGAACATGGCGGCGAGGAGGGTTTGCTGGAAGAGGTAAAAACCGACAAAGGCAAAATAAGCAAAGTCAGCTTGCAGAAGCGAATGAAGGAAATCAAGAACGATGCAGATGCTGTGCAAGAAATGAAAGTATTAGAGGCTTATTTGAAGCGGATCGAAAAAGAAGCAGATGCCAACAGGAAAATTAAAGATGCTCAGACTGCACTTGATAAAAAAGTAATGGCGCGATACAAAACACTTACAGAAGATGAGGTAAAAACGTTAGTGGTGGACGATAAATGGATGACTGCCATCAGCCAGGATGTGAAATCCGAACTGGAACGTATCTCACAGCGCCTTACGCAGCGTATTAAGGAACTGGCAGAACGATATGAAACTCCTATGCCTGAATTGAATGCAAAGGTGGATGAGCTGGAAACAAAGGTGAATAAGCATTTAGGGAAAATGGGGTTTGCTATATGAAAAAGAATGACCTCAAAATTGACGACTCAGCAAAGGTAATTAATGAAGAATTTTTTGAGACTGTCAGTGAATATTGGGACAATATTCTCAGGCTTTATAAGAAATTTGAGGATCAAAAACCGATTATGCTTATCGATGTCCAGGAAAAAAGGGTATATGCTTTTCCGTATCTTGAATTTAAATCATCTATGAATGAAAGATCACAGGCTAAACTGGAAAAAGAATATGAGAATGCTTTATTAAATAACAAGGTTGTTGTTTTTATGCAAGATAATGAAAAGAAACAGCTTTTCTCGCAAGATTTTGATCTGGAATAGATAGAGAATATCTGCAACTATTCGGAAATTCCATATAGTTCAAACTGAGGTGGGTGTTATTTCAGTGAAGACTAACTTAATATTGAATCTGTCATAATGCTTATATAGTCTTTTAACTTTATTAATGATAATTGTGAAATTATCACAAAAATGTTGACTAAAAACTCTGGATGAGTTCAAATGTTAATTGAATTTAGTATCGAAAATTTTCGTTCCATCAAGGATGAAGTCACTTTAAGTTTAGTCGCTTCTCCCGATAAATCATTAGATAATAATTTAATTAAAGCAGAAGTATTAAAAAAAGACAGCCTCTTACGAAGTGCAGTAATTTATGGAGCAAATGCTTCTGGAAAGAGTAATGTGGTCTTAGCTTTTAGTTCTTTGAGAAATTTAGTAATGATGTCCCATAGCTTTCAAAAAGGTACTGCAATTAGTTATTCTCCATTTAAACTCGATAAAAATTACCTATCCAAACCGACCAAATTCAAAATTGTTTTTATTAAGAACAACATTAAATACGTTTATGGAGTATCTTTTAATAACGAAAAAATTATTGATGAATATTTATACTATTATCCCGAAGATCGAAAAGCAATGATTTTTGAAAGAGAGGACACTAATGATTATAAATTTACCATTGATAAGAAAGAACAAAAATTTTTATCTGAAAAAACCCTTGAAAACGTTCTTTATTTATCGAATTCAACTCAATTGAATTATAAGAGAACATCGGAAGTTTTTGATTGGTTTAAAGATTCTTTAGCAGTCATAGGCTCAACAGAACATCCTCAATTGATTGACTTCACTATTCGATCACTTAATAAAGATAAAAAGTTAAAAGAATTAGTATTACAAGCTCTATTAGAAGCAGATTTGGGAATTAGCGATGTTATTGCATCAATTGAAGAAATTCCAATTGATGAAATGCCTCTCTTGATTCAAAAACAACTTATAAAGCTATTATCCGATGCTTCGGGCAATATACCTGGTAACTTTAAAAAAACTGATATTAAAACAATCCATAAAGTTCTTGACGAAAAGGGGGATGAATTTTCAGCAGAATTTAATTTTGATGAAGAATCAGAAGGAACAAAAAGATTATTTGCTTTAATCGGTCCCTGGATTGATGCATTAAGCAATGGTCGTGTATTAATAATTGATGAATTAGATACTAAATTACATCATTTGCTCAATGTTTTTTTAATAAAATTATTTCATAATCCCGATCAAAATCGAAGTAATGCACAGTTAATATTCACGACCCACAACACAAATTTACTTGATCTGGATTTATTCAGGAGGGATCAAATCTGGTTTACTGAAAAGAATCCGGGTGTTGGGAATACCGACCTTTACTCTCTTATAGAATTTAGTCCACGCAAAGACAAAGATATTCAAAAAGGATATCTTGCGGGAAGATATGGAGCTATACCATTCATAAAAGATGACAGGATATTTTGAAATGAGCGGGTACAAACGAAGAAAAATCAGTGGGAGAATAATAGAAAAATTGAAAAAGTACCTTCCTTCTTACGAAAAGAATATTGATTATTATGATATTTTATTAGATAAAAGGCCAATAGCAATCGAAAATGCAAAAATGGCAATTGGCTTGCATGAAAATAATGGGATAGATTTAACGAGTGTTGAAAGCAATCCTTCGACTCATGTTCACAAAATTGTTGAAGAAATTGTAAGAATCACAAAGATCCAGGCAAAGGCTCATAAAGAAAAGATGGGGTTTGTGTTATGAGTGGAAAAGCGTGTGAAACAGGCACATCTACTGAAAACTCATTCATTGAGGAGTTTCGACCAATCGCCCTGTCAATCCAAAGACTTACACACCAGGCGAGGCAGCTATATGAGCAAGAGGTAGATGCGGTGATTTATGAACAATCCCGGAATCCGCAACGTATTGAGCGGCTGCTTGATGGTATGCTTGACTTTTGTTTTGACGAAGAGATATTGGTTTTATATAAAAAAATCTGCCGTTATTACTTTGCAATTGACCCGGAAACAACGGTTTCATACATCTACGCTTATCGGGATATGTGGGATAATGAAGGAGGAGGAAAAGATGAATAAAGATAAAGCGCAGTGGTATAACATTAATTTTAATTCCATCGAATTCGAAGAAATTATCATCTGGAAAAAAATAGGATTTATATGGAATTAACTACCAAAAACATAGATTACCAGAACCTGGTAAATAAAATTTCACAAACCTATTTGCAAGGTCAAAAAAAGGCTGTTGTTGCGGTCAATAGCTATCATCTGGAAACTTATTGGCAAATAGGACAGTACATTGTGGAATTTGAGCAGGGGGGAGGAAAAAAAGGGCAATATGGTAAAGGATTGCTTCAAAATCTTTCAATAGATTTGACGCTTACTCATGGTAGAGGTTTTAGTCAGAGTAATCTTATAAGAATGAGGCAGCTTTATATATCTTATCCAATTTGTGCGGAGCTTCCGCATAAATTGAGTTGGTCGCATTTTGTGGAGTTGTTGAAAATTGATGATCCTTTGGAACGCTCTTTTTATGAAAAGCAATCTTTGCTTGAAAATTGGAGTACAACTGAACTCATAAGACAAAAAAAAGCTTCCTTGTTTTTGCGTTTAGCTGCTTCAAAAGATAAAATAGGAATTTTGAAACTGGCAAAACTTGGGCAAATAGTTGAAAAACCAACTGATCTCATTAGAGAACCGTGTGTGCTGGAATTTTTACAGGTTCCAGAACCATATCATTTAAGTGAAACAGAACTGGAAGAAAGAATTATAAATAAATTACAGCAGTTTCTCCTGGAACTTGGCAAAGGTTTTGCCTTTATTGGCAGGCAGTATCGCATTTTGAAATGTTTTGTGCTCATTGACCTAAAAAAAGAAGATGCTGGGTATGAAGATGTAGGACAGATGAATATGTATCTGGGATATTTTGAAAATGAAGAAAACACTGAAGGTGACAATCCACCTATAGGCATTGTACTCGAAAGGGAGAAAGATGAACTTCTGGTAAAATATGCCATGCACAACATCAGCTCACAGCTCTTTGTGTCAAAATACCAGCTCTACCTGCCAAACCGCAATGAACTCAGGGCACTTATTGAAAGACAATTAAATATTTCTGATGACCATGTATGAAAAAATAAACAAATACGATACTTCTCCAATTCTCCAACGGCTTGCTGGAGAAACTCCAAATGAACTCACGCCACCGGAGTTCATTTTAGTTCGTACCAGTTCGTTGTTTTATTCATGTACCAAAAACCTGCCAAAAGAATTTTGTTCATCCTTGCCGGGCATTGAAGAGATCGAGGAAGAGTTGAGGGGAAAAAATGGGGGTTTAATGAATGAGTAATTTGATAGCAAAAGAATATAAATTATTTGAAGCGATTAAGCATCTTTCAGAGGATGGTCATGAATTTTGGTATGCTCGTGAGCTTGCGATGGTACTTGAATATGTTCAATGGCGCAATTTTGTAAAAGTTTTGGATAGGGCAGTGCTTGCTTGCAAAAACAGCGGATATGAGATTAATGATCATTTTGCTGAGGTCAGCAAAACGATAACGATGCCTAAAACTGCCACTAAACAAGTTGTTGATTATAAGCTTACCCGTTATGCCTGTTATTTAATCGTCCAGAATGGAGATCCGCGAAAAGAGGTCATTGCCTTAGGTCAAACTTATTTTGCCATTCAAACCAGGCGACAGGAAGTAGCTGATTACTTTAATCAACTTGATGAAGATAACAAACGTTTGGTAATAAGGGGCGATATCAAGCAATGGAACCAGATGCTTGCCGAATCTGCTCACAATGCAGGCGTAATTACCAATGAAGAATATGCCACTTTTCAGAACGCGGGGTATATGGGGCTTTATGGTGGAATGACAGTCGAGAGTATTCATAATAAGAAGGGGCTAAAGAAAACTGATCGGATTCTTGACTTTATGGGCAGTACAGAATTGATCGCAAATTTGTTCAGAATATCTCAGACGGATGAAAAATTAAAAATAGATAAAACAGCCACTGCCGATACCGCAAATGAAATTCACTTTATCGTTGGAAGAGAAGTGCGGGGAACGATTGAACGAGTGGGTGGCACAATGCCGGAAGATTTGCCCACACCAACCAAAAGCATCAGCGATGTTGAACGAAATCAGTTAAAAAAGCTCAAAAATCCCCCGAAAAAATTAATGCTGGATGAATGATGAGAGGCGGAATTGATGAACGTTTTACTATCAGTTAAACCGAAATACGCGAATCAAATCCTGAATGGAAATAAACGATATGAATTTCGTAAATCTGTTTTTAATCATCGTGATTTAGAGATGGTTTATATTTACTCTTCATCCCCTATAAAAAGAATAGTTGGCGCGTTTGCTATTAAAAGCATCATTGAAAAACATCCTGTTCAACTATGGAATGAATGCAGGGATTTTTCAGGGATCGATGAGGAAGATTTTTTCGATTATTTTAGAGGGAAGGATAAAGGATTTGCCATTGAGATTGGAGATGTTGAAGCATTTGATCCCATAAACCCAAAAGATCATATCCATAATTTTGTTCCACCTCAATCTTTCTGCTATACTGATAAACACTGGGCTGGAAATCTGCTTAAATCAGGAGGAGGGCGGCGATGAGTGATGTACAGGAAGGATATAAGCAAACGGAGGTGGGTGTTATTCCGCAGGAGTGGGAGGTGAAGACGTTAGGAGATTGTTTACTTAAAAAACCTGAATATGGAATAAATGCAGCTGCAGTTCCTTATTCTGATAACTTACCGGTTTATATAAGAATTACAGATATTTCCGAAGATGGAAAGTTTTTGCCCGAAAAAAAAACATCCGTTAGCAATATCAATTCAAACAATTATTTTTTAGAGAAAGATGATATAGTTTTCGCAAGGACGGGTGCAAGTACAGGAAAAACTTATTTGTATAACTCGAAAGATGGTGAATTAGTATTTGCTGGATTTTTAATACGGATTAAAGTAAATCCAAATGAATTAAATGCTCAATATCTTAAAAGCTATACAGAAACTGGCGCATATCGTAACTGGGTAAAAATAATGTCTATGAGGAGTGGGCAACCTGGAATAAATGGAAATGAATACGCTCAATTACAAATCCCCTGCCCTCCCCTCCCCGAACAAACCGCCATCGCCTCCGCCCTGTCCGATGTGGATGCCCTCATCACCGCACTGGAGCAGCTCATCACCAAAAAGCGAAACATAAAGCAGGGCGCCATGAAAGAATTGCTGAAGCCGAAAGAGGGGTGGGAAGTGAAATTACTTAAAGAGGTGGTTGATAATTTTATTGATTACCGTGGAGTTACACCTAAAAAATTAGGAATGGAATGGGGAAATGGCAACATACCAGCATTATCTGCAAATAATGTCCAAATGGGTTATATTGATTTTGAAAAAGAATGTTATTATGGTAGTGAAGAATTATATAAAAAATGGATGAGAAATGGGGATTGTGGCAAAGATGATGTTGTGATAACCATGGAAGCACCACTTGGAAATATTGCATATATACCAGATGACAAGAAATATATTTTAAGTCAAAGAACCGTCTTACTAAAGTCCTCAGATTTGATGGACAAAGTTTTTCTTAGATTTTACTTGATGAATAGCGATTTTCAGAAGAAACTTTTGGAAAAAGCTTCAGGTTCAACAGCTCAAGGTATTCAAAGAAAGACATTTGAGAAACTTGAAATAGCTTTTCCTGTAAACAAGAATGAACAAACCGCCATCGCCACCATCCTCAGCGACATGGACGCCGAAATAGAAGCCCTGGAGGAAAAACAGGATAAATACAAAGCCCTCAAGCAAGGCATGATGCAGGAATTACTCACCGGCAAAACGAGGTTGATAAAGGAGAATAAAGTATGAATATTCTTATTGGCACCATCAGAATTGCCGGATTTCGTAAGAAGGTGAAGCTGATATGAGTGGAAGTGAATTGATAAAACTTGACGATATCCAGAGCAGAATCTATACCATCCGTGGTGTTCAGGTGATGCTGGATAAAGATTTAGCCATTTTCTACGGTGTCAAACCTATCAGGTTAAGAGAACAGGTAAAAAGAAATATCAAACGTTTTCCCTCTGATTTTATGTTTCAACTTAAAGAAGAAGAAGTTGACCTTATGGTATCGCAAAATGCGATACCTTCAAAACAGCATCTCGGTGGAGCCCTCCCTCTTGTGTTTACAGAACAGGGTGTTTCGAATATTTCTGCAGTACTTACAAGTGAAAGAGCGATTGAAGTTAATATCCAGATCATTCGAGCTTTTGTAGCGATGCGCCGTTTTATTGCTGCTAATGCACAGATTTTTCAAAGACTTGGTACACTTGAAACAAAGCAACTGGAAACTGACAATAAACTTAACCATGTGCTCAATGCCATAGAAAGCAAGGAAATTCAACTTAAACAGGGAATTTTTTATGATGGCCAGATTTTTGATGCTTATAAATTCGTTGCGGATCTTATCAGAACAGCCCAAGAATCAATCATTCTTATTGATAATTATATTGATGATACTGTTTTGATCCATCTAACAAAGAGAAATAAAGGTGTAAAAGTTACGATTCTCACAAAAACAATCTCAAAACAACTGGCACTGGATATAAAGAAATGGTTTGCCTTCTCGAAGATGGAAATCAAAGCAGTTGAGATGCTGGCGAGGTTAGTATGACAGAAAACCAGAATGTCGAAATGAAAGAGAACTGGCGGGATGAATATATCAAATGGATATGCGGTTTTGCTAATGCGCAGGGAGGAAAACTCATAATTGGCATAAATGATAAAGGAGTTGCAGCAGGTCTTTCCAATGCGCATAAACTACTGGAAGACATTCCCAATAAAGTTCGGGATATTCTGGGAATTATGGTGGATGTGAATTTAAAGACAGACAAAGGCATTGAGTATCTGGAGATCGTAGTAGAGCCGTATCCGTATCCGGTCAGCTACAAAGGTCAATACCATTATCGAAGCGGCAGCACCAAACAGGAGTTAAAAGGGGCAGCTCTTGATAAATTCCTGTTACAAAAGCAGGGAAAACGCTGGGATGGCGTTCCTGTGCCTAACATTTCAATTAAGGATCTGGATAATAATACTTTTGAACTCTTCAGGAAAAAAGCAACGAAAAGTGGTCGTTTAAGCGAAGAAATATTGGGTGAAAGCAATGAAATGCTCATTGAGAATTTACGACTTAAGGAAGGCGATTATCTCAAACGGGCAGCAATTCTCCTTTTTCATCACGACCCTGAAAAGTATGTGACAGGAGCTTACATAAAAATTGGTTTTTTCAGGACAGATGAAGATTTGCTTTACCAGGACGAAATTCATGGAAATCTTTTAGAGCAAGTTGACAAAACACTTGATTTGCTGCTTACCAAATACATGAGGGCAAATATTAGTTATGAATCCATGAGTCGAATTGAAGAGTACCCTGTCCCCAGATCAGCCTTGCGCGAAGCGCTCTTAAATGCTATTGTACATAAGGATTATAGCAACGGCACCACAATCCAGATAAGTGTTTATGAAGATAAGATTATTTTATGGAATGTTGGTCAATTGCCCGACGGCTGGACAATTGAAAAATTAAAACAAAAACATCCTTCAAAGCCATACAATCCCGATATTGCCAATGCATTTTTCCGCGCGGGCTTAATTGAAGCATGGGGACGCGGTATTCAAAAGATCGCCAGTGAATGTGAAATAGTCGGTTTGCCTGCGCCTGAATATAGATATGATTTCTCAGGTTTTATTCTTCAATTTAATTTATCAAGCCAGAATATTCCAGATGAAACGTCGGTGAAAACGTCGGTGAAAACGTCGGTGAAAACGTCGGTGAAAACGTCGGTGAAAATATTAGAGGCAATTGAATCAAATGACCAGATAACGATACCTGAAATTGCAGAAACAATAGGCGTAACCACACGTTCTATCGAAAGAAACATCCAGAACCTGCAACAAGAGGGTAAGCTCGTAAGGATCGGCTCGGCTAAAGGCGGGCACTGGAAAATAATAAGGGGATAAATATGCCATCAGTAGGACAAATCGAGCGCCATACACAAAACCGTGTGGTTGAACTGTTCAAAAACCAACTGGGCTACGATTATCTCGGCAACTGGGAAGAGCGCGAGAACAACAGCAACATAGAAGAGGATATTTTACACAAATACCTGGCTGAAAGAGGCTACAGCCAGACGCTTATCGGCAAAGCCATCCATGAGCTTACACGGGCAGCCACGAACCAGAGCAAGAGCCTGTACGATGTCAATAAAGATGTTTATACCCTGCTGCGCTATGGCGTAAAAGTGAAAGAAGATGTGGGGGAGAACACGCAGACCGTAATGCTCATAGACTGGAAAAATCCGGAAAAAAATCATTTTGCCATAGCTGAAGAGGTTTCTGTAAAAGGTCAAAATGATAAACGCCCCGATGTTGTTCTGTATGTCAACGGCATTGCGCTTGGGGTGCTGGAACTGAAACGCAGTACAATATCTGTTTCTGAAGGCATCCGCCAGAATCTTGACAACCAGAAGCAGGTTTTTATTCGTCCTTTTTTTGCAACCATTCAACTGGTAATGGCAGGAAATGATACTGAAGGCGTTCGTTATGGAGCTATAGAAACCCCTGAAAAATACTACCTTGCCTGGAAAGAAGAAAGCGCCATAGAAAACTCACTTGAAAGGCATATTATGCAGTTATGCCGCAAAGACCGGTTCCTGGAGCTGCTGCACGATTTTATTGTGTTTGACAGGGGCATCAAAAAGCTTTGCCGCCATAACCAGTATTTTGCAGTAAAGGCATCTCAGGAGAGCCTTCGAAAACGCGAGGGCGGCATTATCTGGCATGCGCAGGGAAGCGGCAAAAGCCTGATCATGGTATGGAAGTCAAAATGGATTCGCGAGAATATCAAAGATTCAAGAGTGCTAATCATTACCGACCGCGATGAACTGGATAAGCAAATAGAAAAAGTGTTCAAAGGTGTCAGCGAAGAGATTTACCGCACACGAAGCGGAAAGGACTTGATCGAAAAATTAAATGCGGCAGCGCCGTGGCTGCTCTGCTCGCTTATTCATAAATTCGGCAATAAAGAAGAAGCAGATTATGATTCTTATATCGAAGAACTTACGAAAAGCCTGCCCATGGACTTCAGGGCAAAAGGCGACATTTACGTATTCGTGGATGAGTGCCACCGAACGCAGTCGGGCAAGCTTCATGAAGCCATGAAAAAGATCCTGCCCAATGCTATTCTGATCGGTTTTACTGGCACGCCGCTTCTTAAGAAAGACAAGAAAAAGAGCCTTGAAATCTTTGGCAAATACATTCACACCTACAAATTCGATGAAGCCGTTGCCGATAAAGTGATCCTCGACCTGCGCTACGAGGCTCGAAATATTGACCAGAATATTACATCGCAGGCAAAGATCGACGAGTGGTTCGAGGCAAAGACAAGAGGATTGACGGAATTTGCCCAGATAGAACTCAAAAAGAAATGGGGAACCATGAAGCGTGTCCTGAGTTCACGTTCAAGGCTTGAAAAGATAGTAGCAGACATAATTCTGGACATGGCGACAAAAGACAGGCTTCAAAACGGGGCGGGCAATGCCATGCTGATATCCGGTAGCATTTATGAGGCATGCAAATATTATGAACTGTTCCAGAGCGCAGGATTAACAAATTGTGCCATTGTCACCTCATATTCGCCTAAAACAAGCGACCAGAAAGGTGAAAGCACAGGCGAAGATTCACCAACCGATAAACTGAAAAAATACGAAGTTTATATGAAAATGCTGGGCGGCAAAGACCAGGAGAAGTTTGAAGACGACGTAAAAAAGAAGTTCGTGGAAGAGCCAGCCCAGATGAAGCTACTCATTGTAGTGGATAAGCTGCTTACGGGCTTTGATGCGCCTTCTGCCACCTATCTTTATATCGATAAAAGCATGCAGGATCATGGTTTGTTCCAGGCGATCTGCCGCGTTAACCGGCTGGATGGCGAGGATAAAGAATACGGTTATATCATTGATTACAAAGACCTGTTCAGGAGTCTTGAAAGATCAGTAGATGATTATACTTCAGGCGCATTTGATGCTTACGATAGTGGCGATGTCAGTGGTTTGCTGCATAACCGCCTGAAGGAAGCAAAGGAACACCTGGAAATTACGCTTGAAACTATCAAAGCATTATGCGAGCCTGTGGCGCCGCCGAAAGATTCACTTTCCTATATTCGATACTTTTGCGGCAACACGGAAAATAAAGACGACCTGAAAGAAAATGAACAAAAGCGCATCGCTCTTTACAAGATCACATCAACGCTGATCAGAGCCTATGCCGCAATTGCCGGTGAAATGGAAAAAGCCGGTTATACAAAAGAAGAGATCCAGCAGATAAAAAATGATGTAACGCATTATGAAAATGTCCGCCAGGAGATAAAACTGGCAAGCAGGGAACACATAGACCTGAAAGCCTGTGAGCCGGCCATGCGTCATTTGATTGACACTTATATCAGCGCGCAGGAAAGCAAGAAAATCTCTGCTTTTGATGACTTGACGCTTATTGAATTGATCGTAAAACGTGGGGTGGATGCCGTATCTCTGCTTCCTGACGGCATCAAACAAAATAAAGAAGCCGTAGCTGAAACCATTGAAAACAATATTCGAAAGCTCATTATCGATGAAACTCCCACAAATCCGAAATATTATGAGAAAATGTCTGCTCTTCTTGATGAATTGATCAAGGAACGAAAAGAAGAAGCCAGGAGTTATGAAGAATACCTGGCTATGATCGTTGAATTGACGAAAAAAGTAAACAATCCCGCAACGTCAGAAGCTTATCCTGAAACGCTAAATTCCAGGGCAAAAAGAGCGCTATATGATAATTTGGACCAGGATGAAGAGCTTACGATGGCTCTTGATGCTGAAATTTGCCATACTAAAAAAGACGGATGGAAAGGCAACATAATAAAGGAACGCGAAGTAAAATATGCAATAAAAAAACATATTAAAGACGACGCAGAAACAGAACGCATTTTTGAGTTGGTGAAAAACCAGAGTGAATATTAATATGCATCAAATTAAGGTCGGAAGCATTTCAATTGATGTGGTAAGAAAGGATATTAAAAATCTGCATCTTGGCGTATATCCACCAAAAGGCAGGGTGCGCATTGCTGCACCTCTTAAAATAGATGATGAAGCAGTTCGCCTTTTTGCCATCTCAAGAATGGCCTGGATAAAAAAGCAAAAATTGAAATTTGAAAGCCAGGAACGCCAATCACAACGCCTATTTGTTTCAGGCGAAAGCCATTATTACAAAGGCAGACGCTACTTATTAAATGTTATTTATCACAAAGCTGCGCCCAGGGTGGAAATACGAAAAAACAGAATTGACCTTTATGCCAGGCAAGGCAGCACCAGCCAGCAGCGAGAGAATGTACTTACAGAATGGTATCGCAGCCAGCTTAAAGAGCAAATACCTGCGCTGATCGATAAATGGCAAAAGAAAATCGGCGTAAAAGTTAAGGATTGGGGTATCAAGCGGATGAAAACAAAATGGGGCACCTGCACCATTTCGCAGAGCCGGATATGGCTAAATCTTGAACTTGTGAAAAAGCCTCAGCATTGTCTTGAATATATTATTGTTCACGAAATGGTACACCTTTTGGAGCGCAACCACAACGACAGTTTCATAGCCTGCATGGATAAATTCATGCCGCAGTGGCATATTTATAAAGAAGAGCTTAATCGCTCAATGTTAAGTCATGAAATTTGGAATTATTAACAAAACCAACAAGTTTAATAATATCAGAAGCATTTAAAATTCGTTTTAAGAATTCAATTGAGTGATATTGATGAAAGATTATATATTAAAAGACATAAACCTTGCAGAAGAAGGAAAGCAAAGAATTGAATGGGCACGAAGGCATATGCCTGTGCTTTCAATCATAAAGGACCAATTCAAGAAAGAGAAACCACTTGAAGGTATCAATGTTGTGGCATGCCTCCATGTGACTGTTGAAACAGCAAATCTTATTTATGCCATGAAAGCCGGCGGCGCTAATATCGCACTCACTGCCTCAAATCCTCTCAGCACTCAGGATGATGTGGCTGCAGCTCTTGCTTCTGATGGGATAAAAACCTATGCGATCAAAGGCATGGATGAGAAAAAGTATTATGAATGCCTGGAAGAAGCGCTCAAGATCAAACCACACGTGACCCTTGATGATGGTGCAGACACGATAGCTCTTGTTCATTCAAAACATAAAAATCTCATAAAGAACATAAAAGGTGGATGCGAAGAGACAACCACAGGTGTAATAAGACTTCGAGCAATGGCTGCAGAAGGGGCACTCAAATACCCGGTCATTGCCGTTAATGATGCAGAAACAAAGATGATGTTCGATAACCAGTATGGAACCGGACAGAGCACCTTACATGGGATAATGAATGCAACAAATGTCCTTTTCGCAGGAAAAACTGTCGTTGTCGCAGGATATGGCTGGTGCGGGCGCGGCGTTGCCTCAAGGTCTCGGGGTCTTGGCGGAAATGTCGTTGTCGTAGAAGTTGAACCCAGGAAAGCCCTTGAAGCTGTAATGGATGGCTACAGGGTCATGCCAATGAAGGAAGCTGCAAAGGTCGGTGACATATTTATTACGGTGACAGGTGACATCTCAGTTATCAGGAAAGAGCATTTCCAGGTCATGAAAGACCAGGCGCTTGTCTGCAATTCCGGTCATTTCAATGTTGAAATAGATATCCAGGGACTTACAAAGTTATCAAAGAAAGTAGCCCAGGTCAAGAACGATGTCCAGGAATATATTATGAAAGATGGACGAAGGATCTACATCCTTGCTGAAGGAAGACTTGTAAATCTATCCTGCGCTTTCGGGCATCCACCTGAAGTCATGGACATGAGCTTTGCCAACCAGGCGCTTGCTGTGAAATTGATCGCTGAAAAGGGAGATACTTTCGAGAACCAGGTTTATAAGGTCCCGCAGGAAGTTGACACGATGGTAGCAAGACTTAAACTTGAATCCATGGGGATCGAGATAGAGAAGCTGACAAAAGAGCAGGATAAATATCTTCATTCCTGGACAATGGGTACATAAGATGCAATTGCGGGTCAAGGCTGTTGAAAATTATCTGAAAGGCTTATACGGCAGCGCAAAAGTTACAAAGGTTGGCGAACTTGGCGCCATGCCTGAAGAAGTCAAAGAAGGAGTAAAAGGCTTTGGTTATGGCAAGCCATACCTGATCGAATTCGAAGCAGAGGGGAAAGCGCATTCTGTTGTGCTCTCATCCATGAGGGTCCAGAAAGGATTCGGCCATGACCATTTTTCAGACAGGGCTCAGATTCTCATCTGGCAAAACTCGGTATTCAACAGGCTTCCCAAACATGTTAAATCGCTTGATGTGGGCTATTTTACCCATGATGGTGAGATATTCTCCTCAGGAAAAGCAGAAGAATATTTCATATTAATGGAAAAGATCGAAGGTAAAGAGTATTTCCTTGACCTAGAAAAGATAAGAACTGCCGGAAAGCTGACAGCTCTTGACAGGGACAGGACACGCGCGATGTCATCGTATCTTGCAGATATCCATACAATCAAACATGATGATCCTGAATTATATATCCGAAAGATCAGGGATCTTGTGGGACATGGCGAATGTATTATGGGTTTGACTGACAGTTATCCAGGGGATCTTGATTTTATAAAATTGGATGATCTTTGTGAAATAGAAAAGAAATGTATTGACTGGCGTTATAAGATAAAAAGCAAGACCAACCGCCTTTGCATGACGCATGGCGATTTCCATCCATGGAACATCATGTTCAGGGAAGGAGCTGATTTCACTGTCCTTGACAGGAGCAGAGGTGAATGGGGTGAGGCTGCAGATGATGTTTCATCGATAACGATGAACTACCTGTTCTATTCTCTCCAGAAATACGGGGAACTAAAAGGTCCGTTTAAGGAAATGTATGAGCTCTTCTTTGAGAATTACCTGAAAAGAACAGGAGATAAAGAGCTATTACAGGTGATCCAGCCCTTCTATGTTTTCAGAAGCGTTGTTGTTGCAAGCCCGATATGGTATCCCAATCTTGATCCAGCTGTGCGTACAAAGATCTTTAACTTCATAAATAATATCCTTGATAGCGATGTATTTGACTATATGGATGTAAATTCTTATTTTTAGGATATCATGGCTTTTGCAGTTTGGTTCACAGGTCTTCCGGGAAGCGGAAAAACAGTGATAGCGTCGCGATCTGCGGCAATCCTTAAGAATGAGGGGATTGAAATAAAGATCCTCCAGCTTGATGAAATTCGAAAAGTCCTGACACCTGAACCCAAATATACGGATGATGAACGAAATATCGTCTATTTATCACTTGTTTATATGGCAAAACTACTTGTGGAAAACGGCGTGAACGTTTTTATCGATGCGACAGCCAATAAACGAAAATACCGCGATACTGCACGAAATCTCATCCCCCAATTTGCTGAAATTTTGATCAGATGCCCTCTTGATATTTGCATGGAACGCGAAGCACACAGGAAGGCCGCCTTTTCTCCGAAGGGGATATATATTAAGGCAGCGAGGGCGGGAGCCAATGTTCCGGGTGTGAATGTTCCTTATGAAGAACCTCTGCATCCGATCGTCGTGATCGATAGTGACAGGATGAGACCTGATATTAGCGCAGAAAAAGCAGTTAACGCCATTGTTTCTTTTTTTAAACTGGAAAAACATGAACATTGAAACTTTGGTCAAAATAGGAATAGAGGTCAGGGACACCATAATTTCATTCATTAAGTCAAATCCGGATTATGGCGAAATGCTCGTGCAACGTCCAAAAGACATTACGCGCAAAATGGATATGGCTGCTGAAAAAGCGCTTGATAATGCCCTTTTGGCAAGGGATCTTTCTGCAAGGATAATTTCTGAGGAGCTTGGTGATCGCATTGTAGGCGAACATCCGGAATTCATGCTCGTTGTCGACCCTATCGACGGATCGACAAATGCCACATGCGGCATACCATATTTTTGCACTTCAATAGCATATACTGAAAAAACAGATATCGCTACATTTGATGATATAAGTATGGCTGTGATTTGCGATATCCAGGGAAACATATATTGTGCAAAGAAAGGGAATGGTGCTTTTTTAAACGAAAAACTGATCTCAGGAAAAAGAATGGGGACCAGGCCAAAACCTGTGGTCTCAATCTATTCCTATGGTGTTTCTGATGTTCCAGCCGGATTGATAGAACTTGAAAAGAAGATCATCGTGCGGGCGCTGGGAAGTATTGCTCTTGATATGTGTTTTGTGGCAGACGGGACACTTGACGGTCTAATCGACACTCGCGGTCTTGTAAGCGGTTATGACATAATGGCTTCAGCTCTCATTTTAAAAGAATCAGGCGGCTCGCTTACAGATCTTAAAGGAAATGATCTAACTGATAACGTCCAGGTATCAGGATTGTCTATATTGGGAACAAAACAGAATGAACTGCATGATAAAATAATTCAAACCCTCGATATAAAATGACAATAAAAATAAAAGCTCATATTGTTTCTCGAGGCAAAGCACAGGGAATTGCGCTTGTCACCTCTGAGCCGATCTCTTTCCTGGGAAGCGTGGATGTAAAAAAAGGGATCATTATAGAAAAAGGCCATGAACTTGAAGGAAAAAGTATAGGAGGAACTGTCCTTGTTTTTCCAGGGGGAAAAGGTTCGACAGTTGGCTCGTATGCGATATATCAGCTTAAGAAGAACGGACAGGCGCCGCTGGCTATGATAAATGTAAGGGCTGAACCCATCGTTGCAGTGGGTGCGATCATTTCTGATATTCCACTTGTCGATAATATGGAAAATGACCCCATTAGGGCCATAAAGACAGGGGATAAGGTTTTAGTTGATGCAATTGTAGGAAGTGTAGAAATTTTATGACAGAAGAAGAAAAAGGTTTCACAGAAATTAAAATGGCCTCAGGCTGGTTCATGACTATCACTATGCAAAAAAGCGATAAATTCGAAACTGAAAAAGAATATGTCGAGATCGCCAAAGAACGAAGCGGGCAGAAGCGCGGACGGTTCAATATCAATCCTAAATATGTTAGAACGCTTGGTGAGGCACTTGTTAAATTTGCAGATGAGAACAAACTATGACTTCAGGTGGAAAAAGTTCATTTGATAAAAAGAGTCCACCAATCTATCACTTTTACAGATAAAAATATGATACCTAAGCATTTTATTGTTTTTGCGATCGAAATTACTATCAGGAATTTTTTGGTTTCATAGTTCTCGATACCTGCTACCATCGGGGCAAGGTCGCCCACCAAAGGGATCCATGGCGATATGAGCAGAAGAGCTACACTGTATTTCCTGAAATGCTTTTGCATCATTTCTTCATTCTCTTTATTATGGAAGAAAATTATCTTTCGAAGTTCATACTTTCCGAGAAGATACCCAATATATGCTCCAATAATTGAACCAATGATCAATATGATCAAGACCATTTCAGGTTGTTTCCCAACATCGAGTAATCCGAAAACCACAGGTTCAGTGGGTATTGGTATGATAGATGAAATGAGACTTATAAAGAGAAGTCCCAGCATGCCATATGAAAGAAAAATCTCAAAGAGAACCATTTTTACTATAATATCATTTTGTTAACTATAAAGATAATCATTAAAAGAAAATAATTTGAAAGATTACTATCATATTCCTGAATCTAAATATTGGACGTAACATGTATCCTGACGAAATATCAAAAAACAAATACATTGGCTGCCTGCTTGGAGCAGCCATTGGTGATGCCCTTGGTAAACAGAATGAAGGTATAACAAGAGAAGATATCCTGAAAACTGGCTGTATAAAAGATTACGGGAAAGCAAAAGAGGGAACCCCGGGTGATAAATTAAGGCCGGGAGATTTTACTGATGATACGGAACAGATGCTTGTTCTTGCACGATCTTTGATCGATAATAATGGAATGGATGCAGACGATTTTTCAAAAAGGATGGCAAAATGGGGAAATGATGCACTCAAAGATCCTATAAGGAAGAACTTTATTGGGCCATCAAGTGCACTTGCCATAGAAAGACTAAATTCAGGAGTTAGCTGGAAATGGTCGGGAAGTGAAATCCCATCATGTGGTTCTGCAATGAGAGTGGCTCCAGTGGGCCTATTCTACAAAGACCTTGATGAGATAGAAGAAAATGCCGTTATTTCATCTATACCAACGCATAACAGTAAAACCTCGATAGCAGGAGCTGTAGCTGTTGCCATAGCGGTCAGGTGCGCTTTTGATGAAATGGAGTGTGAGGATATTATTTCCAGAACTTGCGCAAGTACTTCTAAATATGATATGGATCTTGCAGAAAAGATAAAATTCTCTTTTGAATTGAGAAACAATGATCCAGACGAGGTTTTTTCTAAGATTGGAACATCATATTTAATGATCGATACGGTACCCTGCGCTTTTTATTGTTTCGCAAGGCATTTTAAAAACCCTGAACATGGGATCATTGAAGCTGTTAATGCAGGTGGAGATACGGATTCAATAGCCTGCATAACAGGTGCTATGGTTGGAGCTTTTTACGGAATGGATTTGTTTCCTGAGAGATGGAAGGATGGGCTTGAAAATAAAGCGCTTATTGAGGAGACAGCTGTAAAGATTTTTGAATTTATGAAACATAAACAAATTACATTTTGAAAAACAGTTCGTTGTTTTTTTGTGTTATTCTCTTATTCCCACCTAACCTTCCATATTCTCTCTTAACTCCCTTGCTTTCTTTGCAATATCCTTCTTCCCAAATATCCCGGCGATCAATTCCACAGCTTCAAGGTTTCGTGCAGCCTGGTCAAGATAATTCAGGACATCACCGGCATACGCATAAACTCCGTATTGTTTTTCAAGCTCGCTAATGACCCCATCCGGCATTTTTCCCTGGGCGCACAGTTCAATGACCCTTTTTGAGAATTTCCTCTCCGGACAGCCGCAGTAAGGTGAATCCGTGCATGTACATGACATGAATTCACGCAAAAAGTTAAACATGACACGGCGCAGGTTTTCCTTGAGTTTTGAAAAACCATCCGCCGAGAAAACGATATCAAGACCTGCGCCAAAAACCCTTGTAGGAATGTCGGTTCCAAGCGCGTCTGATAGCTGTGAAGCATACCTGAAATATACAGAGTCAAGCGTCTCAAGTCCCGTTATGATATCAAGAGGAGTCTTTTCCTCAAGTATCGCATTCTTGATATTGAAGGTTTGTTCCACGTTAAGGAAATGGGACGCAACAATAAACCCGAGGTTCGTGGTGCGGTATTCCCCTCCTTTTCTTTCGATAAATCCATATTCTTTGAGTTTTCCAAGCAGCCAATCAAGATCTCCTTTTCCAAGAAGTAATTCATTGATCTTCCCCAGATCCGTCCTGGAATGGGCGATAACGATATTTGAAAGAGTCTCTTCAAGCTGTTCATCATCTCCATAATCTACCCCAAAATGCTCCAGTACTCCGCGAAGCAACCTGAATGCGACCTCATCTTCAGAATCACCTTTTCCGAACCTCCTTTCAGGGTCAGCAAGGAGAACGACAGTACCAAGGTCATGGTAATCGGGTCTCCCGGCACGCCCAAGCATCTGCTGGAATTCACGCACGGTCAACCATTCTATTCCCATGGCAAGGGATTCAAATATCACCTGGGATGCAGGAAAATCAACACCTGCTGCAAGCGCCGCAGTTGTAACAACAACGGGCAGCTCTCCTCTTCCGAATTGTTCCTCGACTTTCTTTCGTTCAGGATACGTTAGCCCTGCATGGTAGGGTAAAGCCTTGATCTTGAGCCCTTCTGCAAGCAAATGGCAATTGCGGCGCGAATTGGTAAAAACAATGGTCTGCCCCCTGAAACCCTTCGAAGATCTTTTGTCATACTCCTGCCTGGCAAGCTTTTCGATCAGCCGCTTTTTTTCATATTCAGGAGCAAAGATCAGGTGGCGTTCTATAGGGACCGGGCGCTCCTCGAATTCTATCAATCCAGCTTCGAGTTTTTCCGAAAGCCATCGCGGTTCACCCACTGTTGCTGAAAGATAAATGAACTGAGCATTGGGTGCTATGAATTTCAGGCGCGCTATAGCTCCATCGAGCCTGTGTCCTCTTTCCTCATCTTCAAGAGTGTGAACTTCGTCAATGACGATCGTTGCGATCTCTCCTAGTGTGTGTGCATTTCCTGACCTGATGACAAAATCAATTCCCTCATATGTTCCAACGATAATATCTGAAGAAAGTGTTGTCCTGATCCCTTTCATTTTTTTGGATATCCTGCTTGTTCCCACACGCAGGGACGTTGTGGCTATTGAAGAATATCGTTTTGTGAATTGTTCATATTTCTGGTTGGCAAGAGCTACAAGAGGAACCAAGAAGAGCATTTTGCCTTTCTTATTCAGGATGTTCTGGATACCGGCAAGCTCCCCGACAAGTGTTTTTCCCGTTGCCGTGGCAGAGATTATCAGCAGGTTCTTCTTTTCAAGGAGCCCTGCGTCCACGGAAAGAGCCTGGACTGGCATAAGTTCTTTCATACCAGGAAGAAGCAGTTTTTTAAATTCATCATGCAGCGGTAGATCTATTACTTTTATCGATCTTTTCACTATGCATGCTTCCATTCTATCGAATTTTGTCAATCGCGAATCAAGTTTTCCCGGGCTTAACATGGCAAGAACCCTGTCAAGATTTTTTGTTTTATCCAGGATCTGCAGGAGTCTTTCCTGGCCGTGGCTTCCCAGTTTGATGGATTTAGCTTCTTTTATCAATTCTTTTTGTGCACAATCCTCGCATACAGATTCATTATGGAACTGATAGGGACTGTTCGTTGTAAATTTACCCGCAAGAAGACACAGCCGGCATGTGGTCGTATATCCATAATCAAGCTGGTATGCTGTGAGAAGTTCCTTAAAACCAGCTTCTGAAGCCTCATTCCCTTCTGCGATAAGTATTTTATCAGCAAGGCGCAGGAGTTCTATGAGTTCCTCAGGCGCCCTGAAGTCTTCCCTGTCGCCCTGTTTTATCCTGAATTTGCCCACACGCGCGCCTTTTGAAGTTTTCTTGAGGATCAGGGTCCCGTAAAAATTTGGCTCTTGTGAATTTCCTTTTATGGGAAGGACTATGAGCTTTGACTTTTGGGGATGGATGATGATAGAGAGCATTTGAAGTTACTGAATGGGGGGTGAGAGATATTACCTTACCGTAAATGTTGTTATTTAAAATTGTAATACCTGCAAACCTTGGAGGATATAGGAACTAATTTTTCTTGCTTTGCCAGTAGGATTCCCCTATTCCCAGAACCTCTTCGTCTTCGCATAATTTCTCTCCGCGATAAGTATGTCACGATAAAACTCCTCCTCATCAACCCTCAACTTCGCGATGACCCTCGAAGCAGTCTCTGGCCCTATCCCCCTCGAAGCAAGTGCTATCACCGCGGTCTTTCCATGAGAGAGAACAATGCTGGCATTTTTATAGACACGAACAGTCTTTTTCTTCTCCTCTCCATTCCTATCCTTTTCAGGCTTTTTTGCGATCTTTATCTCCTCTTCCTCCCATGGCTTAAGAGCCGCGATCTTCCTGCTGTTACACTTCGGACATTCGGGATATTCTGGAACTCTTTTTACAACCGTCCTTGAAACCCATTTCTTGCAGTTAACGCAAAAGAGAATCACCTTGTCTTCCATTATCCTGCTCTTTAGCGCCATTATGATCGAACTGTCAGCTCTTTCAGGCGCCATCAATTCACGCCCTCCCATGAATCCGGCTTCACCTATCGGGCTTGAGGGCTGGACAACAAGCGCAATGCTTCCAACCTGTATCCTTTTTACAACATCTGCGGCCCTGTCGATATCAAGCTTGTCATGGAAGATCTCACGCACAGCCTCATCATACATAGGCGTTCGCTCAAACACATCAAGCAGCTTCTTCATGCTTATTCGCTCATAATCCACATCCCGGCTCAGCGCTCCGAATTTTCTGGCTATATGGACCATTTTCCATTTAAGGAGCATGGAATTCTTAAGCGTCATCTCGATAATCGGTTCAATATGTTCAGGGCTTATGGTAAGCAGCATTTCCTGAATCCTCTGAGCATTCAACATTTTAGGAAGTTCAAGCTTTATCCTGTAAGGGTCTATCTCCATCGCAACACTTGCGCCAAATCTTGCGGTCAGGAGAGATGAGATGACCCTGCCCAAGGTCTCATTCACCTTATGCCCGCAGCATATGTTAATGACGATCTCTGTCCCTTCCTGTTCGATGACCGCGAGATCATCAGTAGGCGCTGCAAGACCAGACTTTGCCTGCTTTTTCACCAGTTCCAGGATATCATTTGCTGCATCATGATCTGCCGGATAATCCGACATTAAATCTGAAATTATCCTGTCATCATTTTCCCCGCCCCTGATCTTTTCAAAAATCTCTTTCCTGATCCTTCCTACTTCCTGTGAAACCGAATATGGCACAGGTATCTCTTCTCCTACCCAGATGGGAATATCAGCGCCAGGATCGCTTATTGGCTCGACTTTTATCATGCTCTTTTCACCAATCACCTCAATAATGCGCCACATCTCGCCTTTTGCTATGAATACAGCGCCAGCTTCTGCAAAATCAACAACGAAAGCCTCATCAAGCGCACCTACTGTCCTTCCCGTAACGATATCGTAGATCTCAAATCGCCTCTCATCCGGGATCATGGAGAGATTTTCATAATAGTATTGCCAGCTCTTTGTTTTTCTTCCGACAGTATCATTTTCAAACCAAATCAGGCGGGTATCATCCATCTGCTTTAGGACAGCCCTTAAAAGTTCGATCCTAAGATCGCGAAAAGGATAGGCTCTTGTCACTATAGAAAAAATCCTATCAACTGAGATATCCCCAAAATCAAGCACAAGGCCACATATCTGGTTTGCGAGGGTATCAGTTGTGTTCTCGTGGATATTGATGATCTCTATCTCACCCGATCTCGCCCTTCGAGTTATCGCACAGGATTCACATGCATCATCCGCGCCTGTTGTTATTATTGTCCCGCTTGAGCGCTCACCGATCCAGTGACCTGCCCTTCCCACTCTCTGTATCAAGCGAGTGACCTCACGCGGTGACATATATTGAATTACATGATCCACATCGCCAATATCGATGCCCAGTTCCATAGAGGATGTGCAAATAAGCCCTTTTAGGACACCATTCTTGAAATTGTTCTCGGCCTCGATGCGCGTTTCTTTTGAAAGCGAACCATGATGAACTCCGATAAGGATACCAAGCATTTTGAATCTTGAACCCAGCATTTCAGCCGATTCCCTTGTGTTAACAAATATCAGGGTGGATTTATGGCTGCTTACGATCTCATGAATGATCCGAAGATGGGAAACCATTTCTGGTGTGCACATAATTTTTTTTGAGGAATCATTATCCTCTTTTGTGGGTTTCGGACAGACCACTTTAAAATCAAGCCTGTTCAATAGAGACACTTCGACAACGCTGGCAACCCTTTTAGTTCCTGACAGGAATTGCGCTATCTGGCCAGGTTTTCCCACAGTTGCAGAAAGACCAAGCCTCTGGAATTCACCCGACACTTCAACAAGCCGCTCAAGAGCGATCGATAATTGCGCCCCTCTTTTTGAGGAGGCCAGCTCATGAACTTCATCGATAATAACATGTGAAACAGTCCTGAGGTTGTTTCGAAGCCTTTTGCCGGTAAGCATGATCTGCAGTGTTTCAGGCGTGGTAACAAGAAAATCAGGGGGTTTTAATGATTGTTTCTGCCTCTCATATGGTGTAGTATCCCCGTGCCTGACCGCGACCTTCAGGCCAAGCTCCTTGCACCACCATTCAAGGCGCAAGAGCATATCCCGATTAAGTGCGCGAAGAGGCGTGATATACAGGACAGATACTCCCCTTTTTTCCTCTATCCCGGCGTTCGCTTTTTTTCTCAAGATACTGTGGAACACTGGAAGAACAACAGATTCTGTTTTTCCAGAACCAGTAGGCGCTATAAGAAGGATATGTTCTCCTGATAGAACCAGAGGTATCGTTTTTACCTGCGGTTCAGTCGGATTGGTAAATCCAATTTTAGCCAGAGCCCCCTGAATCTTGGGATCAAGTGAACTGAACACGCTCATACTATTCTGAAAAAGAGTGGGCGGTATATAAACCTATATTCCTGCTTAAAAACTTTTACCTTCTTTCTTCTCAATGACCATTTCCAGATAAGATTTCCGGATACTTGATTCCCTGTTGATTCCAAGCTTTTCCAGGAATTTAAAAATGAGCTCGACCTTTTCAGGGAAATTCCTGGAGTCTTTTACATCGATCTCAACTTCCATAAAACTGCCAAGATCTCGTACTTCATCCAGGGAGATGAAAAAATCGCCGAACCTGAAATTTTTCCTTTTCTTTGAGACATTCGCAACAGGATAAAAACCAAGTGATGAAAGTATATTTCCCATACCCTCAATATCTTTTATTTCGGTCTGCACCTCTTTCCTGGTCTTTGAAACCTTATCCATTTTAGGACCCTTATAGGTTAGAATGGATCTTCCATCCTCGACCCGGATCCTGAGAGCTTCGTCCGTCTTTGCAAAATCACGATATGGTGCGTTATAATACGTATCCGCCTGAGTTTCTATTCCAATGGGGGTAGCACCGAATTCAATTAAAGATCGTTCGAGGTGTTTTGGATCCCCCACCGGTGCTTTCACTTCAATCTCTATCATCTACCTGAAGACTTGTTTTCCCCCGTCTCATTCATTTGTCTCATGATCTCTTCATATTCAAGAGCATGCTCATGTTTCATCTGTTCTTCAGATAAGTTACCAGTAAGCCATGCTTTGGACATGGGGAATACCTCGGGGCAGTAATGAACATTCCACCAGTGAACTATAAATATAAACAGCGTTGCAAGTAATGCTTCATCTGTATGAACGATCGTGGCAAGATGAACGTAAGCATATGGGATCAGTTCCATCGCCTTAAAAGGGAATAACATTATCAGCCCTGTTACGCAAAGCATGACCATTCCCCAGAATGCGCCCCAGTAATCGAATTTTTCCTTCCAGCTATATCGGCCATATTTTGGTTCCTCTGCTTTTCCAAAATAGAACATTATTGTCTGCCAGAAGTCCTTTGCATCCTTTATAGTTGGCCATACTTTCCTTTCAAGTATTGATTCTTTATCAACAAAGATATGAAAAACAATATGATAAATTCCCAGACCAACCATAGCTATGCCAGCAGCATGGTGTATAGTTGTCCTCATAGCGAATCCCCCAAGTAGATTTATTATTACAGGGGACCACGAAGCATCCGGGAATTTAAGGGGCATTCCGCTAATTACCAGAAGCATGAATGTTCCTATCATTACCCAGTGCTGGAAAAGCTGATTGAAAGTAAATCTTTTAAAGAAAATTTCACCCATTTTATTATCTCCTGTTATTTTTGGCTCCAGAATTTCAATTGATCTCTGTCTGGACATGCTAAAATCTCCTCTTTATCTTGAGCCTTGAGAAGAAATCAAGTATAACCATTCCTGTAAAGAAACCTATTACTCCAGTTGTCAATATTTTGAAAAATATGGCTATCCAGTATGCAAGATCAAAAGGACCGAAGAAATATTCCTTCATCTGTGGGCTCAAGCCGGTTTTATTAAAGACAAGTTCACCTGTGTGCAGTGATTCTTTGTCATGTACAAGCCCTGTAGCGACCTTTGCGTCAAAATTCACACCAGCATGGCAATTCGCTTTTCCGCATGTGTTTGGAAGGTTCTCCGGGAAAGTGCTGGAAGTTGGATCAGTGTGTGATTTTGTTTTATGGTTCTCATGGCAGTCAGCGCATGTCGCTACGAGAGCATAACCTTTGTCGAGTGCCCGCCAGTGGAAAGATTCTTTATAAGTGTCAAACCTGTCGGCTTTAATACCGTAATACCAGGCGCTCATCATTTCCTTGTTCGAATGGCATTTAGCACAGGTTGCGGGACTATTTTGGTGATTTGAAGATGAATTTGGGTCTTTTATGGCACGAATTTCATGGACTCCATGACAATCTGTGCATGTTGCAGCATCTGGATGGCCTTGCTTGATCGCATCCCAGTGAATGCTTGTTTTGTAATCTTTTGTTTCCGCTTCATGGCATTTTGAACAAATATCAGTGATATTTTCCCTGTTAGGTCTTCCAATAAAATTGCCAGACATTACAGAATATGAGACTACGCTGGCATTGGATACATCTGTTCCTCCGTGGCAATCGGCACAATTAAAACCTTTATCATAATGAACATTGTTCCTGAATTCAGTTACGACCTTGGTATGGCAGTGATAGCAGGAAATATCCTGCTGCGCTGCTATAACTCCTGTGAAAACTGATAACATTATTACCAGGATCCATAAATATTTATTTCTGATCAATGAATAACATTTTTTTAATTGAGTCATTCGATAATACCTCTCATATATGTCTTCTGCTTTACCCGTTTTTCCTTCTAATGATAAATCAACTTTGACCTGATGCTTTATATATTTTCTCTTTTTTTTTATCATTATTTTATATGTTCAATTCTTTTTATAGGTAAAACAATAATTTAAATATCGATATTTACATTTCAGGGAGAGTTGAATCACTTGAAAATACAGGCTCAAAATATAGAACAGGATTTAAAGGACATTGGATCATTTTCAGATGAAGAATATAAAGAAATAATCCGTGAAGTGGGATTTGGTTGTGAACGATGCGGAAAATGCTGTACCAGCGAATTCAATGATCATATATTTTTACTGGATGAGGATGCTCAGAAGATCATCCAGGATCAGGGCCGGGAATACATAAGACCTGCACCCTATTTTGACCTTTGTGATAATCTTGGAAGATTCTATGTAATGGGTTATGCCTTAAAGACAAAACCAAACGGGAATTGCATATTCTATACCGGCAATAGTTGCCAGCATTATGAGACACGTCCCCGGATTTGCAGGATATATCCATATATGCTCCACAGGGAGCCGGATGAAGATGGAACTATTGATTTCAGGCAAATAGGGGGTTTGAATGAACATGGATCGTATCATAACAAAATTGATGAGGGGGCATGCAAAGAGATCTTGAGGGCTGTAAAAGAATATGAATCTGGTTTTCTCAGACAACAACTGGGATTTATTGAATATATTAGAAAATATTTCGTGGAAAATAATTTAAGAGCAAGTAAACAGATGTTTGACCGGATGATGAGGTTATACCAGAAAGGTGAAAAAATAGAAGTATATGTATTTTATGAAAGCACAATCGAAAAAAATATACTATATATATGAATGTAAAATTATCAAACTATTGAAATTAATTTTAAGCTATATAGGTAGAGAAGCGATTAGTAAAAGGATATATAAGGGTTTGTGCATTTACATTTTTCGTACATAAATACAATTATTTTTGATATAAATATTTTTGTACTAAAAGGAGTAACATATTATGAATAAAATATTCAAGGAAAAAATTATAATGCTCTGCGTGGTAGGCATCATTATGGGAGCTATACCTCTGGGTGCAGCAGAAACAAATGTGACTGGATCACCAACAGCGACCGTGACAATAACCCCGGTGGCAACAACCCCTGTGGCGACAAATCCGACGCCAGCAGTTACCTCAACTGCCCCGGGAAAATTCAGGGTCGGCCCATCTGTTACATTAAGACCGGTGACTGATGTTATTGAAGCAGACCAGGATGGAATTGTTGAACTCTTGTTGAATAATCCATCGCTAAATGACGTGACATTGAATGTTGACGCTCGTATTAGTGTGCCAAGTGGCATCCATGTTTATGGGGAAAGTTTCGCTCAGGCTGCAGGTGCAGGTGTGGTTTATGGTACTTTTTCTGTTCCCCCGGGAACCGCAAGAGTCATAACAGTGGTTATCAAAGCTGATAAATCAGCAAGGATCGGTTCCCATACTATCTCTTTCACAGGATTGTATTGGCCTGATGAGAATAAAGACAATTACCAGCCTTTGAGCCTTACGTATTCTGTTACAGTAAAGGAACCTTCAAAGAAACCGGAAAGCGCAGATCCTTCAAATCCTAAAGATGTACCAAAAGGAGTGGAAACACAAAAACCATCAATACCCGGATTCGGGGTTGTACTTGCCATCTTTGGCATATTTGGGATCGCACGTCTTATCTCAAAGAGAAAATGAAGACATATTAACTGAAAATAAAAAGTATAGCTGGCAGATGATCTGCCATGCTCTATTTTTCTTAATTACTATTTATAAAAAAATATTGAAAATTATTCTAATTTTTTGAAAATATTATCAATAAATTCCATGATCGAGTTGAAAAAAACCTCCATTGAGCTCAATATCACGGGTGGTGGCCGGTATATACTAAGTCTATCGCGCTGGACTATTCTTTTTCCTTCTACCTCATAAAATATTTCACTATCGATATTATGAGTACCGGGCTGATTTACCTGCATTTGTATACTTATAGCTCTTACATTATCACCAGGTTCAAGATCAAATTCTCCAGTATATGAACCAGCTGCGCCTTTTATCCATTCGGTTCCATATACGGATATACCTGAGGGGGGTTTTAAGATCAATTGAACTTTCATAGGTTGATTACCGATAGGATTAACTGCAGATAATGTTATGATCGCATTTTCCCCTTCTTTTACTTCAGTTTTTGTACTTCCAAAATAAACACTGGGGCCAGTTCTTTCTACATTAACTTCCACATTTTCCTTTGCCTTATTTGATGATTTATCAATTGCTACAACTTCAATGTTGTATTTGCCAACAGATAATGAATCTGTATTTAAAACAAAATTACCGGCATAATTTTGAGAGCTTGCCAATTCACCATTGATGAAAATTTTAATAGATGCAATTCCACTTGAATCATCATTTGCACCATAGGATATTTCCAGTTTTTCTCCCTCCTCCAAAAGATTATTTCTATTATATTCAATGATCTTTGGTTTATTAAGAGTAATCTGAGGCGGGGTGGTATCTAATGCAGAAATTGTTATTGTTTCTTCATTATTTGTTATATCATTTTCAGTTTTTTCAGTTCCTTCAACTATGACAGCTTTGATCTTATGCATGCCTATTTGAGCAATCCATACAGATGATACTTTTGTTTCCCAGCCAGGAAGCATTTCCTTAAAGGGCACTGTCGCAAAATAATTCGCAGAATTGTCAAGATAAAAATTGACATTGCCATTACTTGAACGACCATTTCCCTGGTTCTTAATAGTCAATATCAAATTTATTGGGTTTCCAATTGATGGTTTGGAAGGTGTCCATGTAAACTCCTCTACTTTAAGATCTGATGGTGAAATGAGTGCGAACGAAACAATTTTTTCGTTATTTGTTTCATCACTTTCAATAATAGTGTTATCTTTATCAACGATCGCTTTTAATGAATGTGCCCCTTTTTGAGCATTCCAGGTAAAAGAAACAACCGAGGTACTTCCAATTGCGATTTCATTATAATTTAGAAGTGCAATGTGAGATGTTGCTTGATCGAGATAAAATTGGATTTTCCCACCGCCAGATTTTCCATTCCCCTGATTCTTTATTGTTGCAAGAAATGTTATAGTCTCCCCTATAGAGGAGCTTGTGGGAGTCCAGCTAATATTTTCTACGATGAGGTCAGGAAGGGATACCATTGAAAAAGTTATATTTTTCTCATTGTTCGTTTCATCACTTTCAGGAATAATATTTTCTTTATCTACTATTGCCTTTATTGAATGCAATCCTCCCTGAGCAGCCCATGTGAATGAAACCGTAGTAGTGTAATCAGATGCAATCCCATTAAACGGTTTGTAGGCAAAATGGGTTTTTGAATCATCCAGATAAAAAAATATATTTCCATTTTTTGAACTTCCACTTCCCTGATTTTTTATAATAACACTAAATGTTATGGTCTCACCTATTGAAGACATTTGTGGAGTCCATGTAATATCCTGGACGACAAGATCGGATAAAGATGTAGCACAACATGTTATGGTCTTATCATTATTTGTTTCATCACTTTCTGTTATTGAATTATCCTTATCAACTATTCCCTTGAAAGTATGTGATCCAGACAACACGTTCCATGTGAATGAAACAGTTGTGGTCGCCCCTGCAGATATCCCCCCAATATCTTTGTAAGTAAGATGGTTTGTTGAACCGTCAAGATAGAAAAATACACGAGTATTACCTGAACTACCATTACCTTGATTCTTTATTGAGGTTGTGAAAGTAATCGTCTCTCCAATAGAAGGATTTGTTGGCGACCATGTTATGTCTTGAACAACAAGATCGGATAAAGATGTAGCACAACATGTTATCGTCTTATCATTATTCGTTTCAACACTTTCCGGTATTGTATTGTCTTTATCGACTAATCCCCTGAATGTATGTGATCCGGATAAGACATTCCAGGCAAATGTAACGGTTGTTGTTGCCCCTGCTGATAATCCACCAAAATCTTTGTAAGTTAAGTGGCTGGTTGAACCGTCAAGATAAAAATACACACGATTATTACTTGAACTTCCGCTTCCTTGATTCTTTATGATCGTAGTGAAAGTCACCTGATCACCAATTGAAGGATTTGTTGGATACCAGGTTATGTCCTGAACTACAAGATCAGATAGAGAAGTAGAACAACATGTTATGGTCTTATCATTATTTGTTTCATCACTTTCCGGTATTGTATTATCTTTATCGACCAATCCCCTGAACGTATGTGACCCGGATAATGCATTCCAGGTAAATGAGATGGTTGCGGATGCCCCTGCTGACAATCCTCCAAAATCTTTGTAAGTTAAGTGGCTTGTTGAACCATCAAGATAAAAATATACACGGCCATTACTTGAACTTCCGCTTCCTTGATTCTTTATTATCGTGGTGAAAGTTACCTGGTCACCAATAGAAGGATTCGTTGGTGATGGAGTAATTTCCTGAATAATAAGATCAGATAAAGATGCAGAAAATGTTATGGTCTTTTCATTGTTTGTTTCATCGCTTTCCGGTATTTTATTATCTTTATCTACAACCGCTTCAAAGGAATGAGATACTGCCTGTGCACCCCATGTAAAAGATACTGTGGTTGTTGAGCCAGCATTAATGGTGGTAAAAGTTTTAGACGTTAAAGGGGTAACCAAACCATCAAGGTAAAAATAAACATAACCGGCATTAGAAGTACCGTTTCCTTGATTCTGAATGGTGGTAGTGAAGGTAACAGTATCCCCAAGAGATGGATTTGTTGGCGACCATGTTATGTCCTGGACTATAAGATCAGGAGAGGTATCAGCAGATGCAATGTTACATGATGATAATAAAAGTAATAAAATACTAATTGATTTTAAAATTAACACTGTTTTTTCTTTGATAATATAATTATTTAAAATTTCTTTGTTATTCATAAATCCACCAATACTAATGCAAATTTCGATGATTTGCTCACACCTATTTGATAACTTGGTGGCATTTTCCTATATATAATTGTTTCTTTTTTTTTAATTAAAACTATTAAATATATATTTTATTATATATAATATTCTTATCCTTTCGAATTGGAACCTAAAATTATTCCACGTCATTTATTTCGAATCCTATAAATAGCGAAAAGCTCAAAATGAAATCACTGAATCACTATAAAAGAAAGCAACATCTAATGTCGAAACAGCAATTAGACTCTGGGAAACTGGAATACGAGTCCGCTTTAATATGTTTTCTGTATTCCAGGGAGCCTGTCCTGCCAGGCCCCCGGAATTGTTCGTACCTCTTTATATCTGACTTACTGTCCCTGATATTGTTCCTACTGGTTTCAATTGAAGTTCGAAATCCCCGTTCGCCACAGCAACTGTTACTGTTGAAACTCCAGGAAGGCTGCCCGTATAATATCTGATATCATTTTTGTTAAATGTCAAATCAAATGTACCAGAAACAACAGCAAGCGAATAGTTGCCGTTTAGATCGGTCGTGGCTGAATAGATGCCTGATGTGACCTGTACTCCTGCGAGTTTTTCAGATGGGTTGGATCCGTTTGTCACAGTGCCGTTGATATATCGGGTCGTGGGGAGTCCAGATGTTGATACAAATACAAAATTCGATATTCCTGACTCATTAGGAACTTCATCTGAGGTTTTCATCGCAAAATAATACATTGTTGATGATGAAAGACCGGTAACAACCATTGATTCAGATGTGCCTGCTACACCTGGTGCGGGTTCACCAGTGACTGGAGTTGCTGAATCCCAATTTCCGTCATTAATTGGTGAAGTTGAATAACGAATATCATATTCAGTTGCTGTTCCTGATGATCCGTCATCACCCGGGGCTGTCCATGTCAGAGTGATGGTGTTGGCTGTTGAACCGCCTACATCAAGGTCTATGATCGCAGATGGAGGAATGGTGTCTGAAGCTGTGGTGGTTATTGTCCATGTGAAGCTTGCTGGAGTGGCGTCAGCATTGCCCATCGCATCTGTTGCTTTCACTTCGAATGTGTGGCTGCCATCAACAAGACCGTTATAGACTGCAGGGCTGCTGCATGTTGAAAACCCGTTGCTATCAAGCTGGCACTGGAAAGTGCTTCCGACTTCTGTTGAACTGAAAGTGAAGGTTGCACTGCTGCTGCTTGAAGGTGTCGGGGGGGTACTATCGATGATCGTGTCTGGAGCTGTCGTATCCAGGATCGTCACATTCGCATCAGTTACATCTGCACCGGTGATAGTAACTTCTAAATAGCCAATATCGAACCCTAGTTTGGAGTAGCTGAAGTTGTACACACCGTCTACAAGGCCGGATATCGAGTAGTATCCTGATGGTATGGTTGTTCCTGAATGGCTGCCGTTCTGGACTAATACACCATCCAGTACAGCTGCGAGATTATTGAAAACATAGCCGCTCACAGAGTATGTCGGTATTGCAGTAATTTCAAGTGTGCCTGTGGCAGGATCAGCCTGATAATTATCATTTGTTAGAGTTGCTTCGACGGCATAAGTTCCTATTGCTGAAGGAGCTGTTGGAAAACCATCGTACGTGATCGATACTACTATTAATCCTGATGGATTAGTTGTAGCTATTACTGATTTTGGGGTTCCATCATAGGTATGGATCAAAGCGCTCAATGTAATGGTGGCTGTGGCCTTGTTGATGACAAATGTATCAGTTGCTGAACCCTGATAATTGGGATCATTAACTGTTGCGACTACACCTGTGTATGAACCTGCATTGGTCTGAGGGGCATTCGTCCAGACAATAGAAAGGCTGGCAGGAATGGTTGTGACAGTTGGTGTAAGTGGACTGCCAGTATAGGTCTGGGTCAAATCGCTAAGAGTGACAGTTGCAGTAGCCTTGTTGATGACA
>JAPMTR010000108.1 GCA_026552975.1 Candidatus Methanoperedens sp. | reverse complement strand
AGTCATTATTTAAAGATGTTTATGGTACTAAAATAACTAAAGGCAATTATACTAAAATATATTTCTCTTTATTATATCGACGTAAATTTCCTTCTTCTTCAAGATACTTCTATTATGATATGCTTTGGTGTCATGGGAAAATTGATGAAGAACAAAATGAACTCACAGAACTGGAAATTGAAACTTACCCTACACATGGAACTTTATCACGAAAAAGAAAATATGAAGAGACAATTATAGAGAGACTAAATAACGGCAGTTTTCAAAATATTCCTAAAATCGTCTCAATACCTATAGAAGGCATTACTCCTGATGGATTAATTGACGAAAAAGATATAAAATTTGAAAACCTTGGTTATAAGTTAAACAAATTTGACCCAAAACTGATTATTTTTGAATCGATAAATGAACGGCGTTATAGTTTGGATAACATCACAGAATTAATAAAAACTGTTAAAAACTCTGACAGAAAACTACTACTACATTTTTCTTGGCCTTACTTAAAAGGGCTATCTGCGTTTCTAACAACTATTAAAGACGATGATAATATCAATGTTTTTCATATTGGAAAAAGACTTTGTATAGAAACACGCAAAAAAATTAAAAAACCCTCTCCAAATTTAATTCATCTTTCTTTGGAAGGGGGGCTTTGGGATACGGTTTATTATCCGAATGAGGTTTCTTTAGATTTTAAAATAAGACTGCCAGCATCAAATTTAAAAATAGAACATCTCTCGGTTGATGATCTAAAAAACTGGGATTGGTATTTTGATACAATAATTGAATCTATCTGGAAGCATCTAAAATATGAACCAATTGGTGGATTTGAAGAAAACATTCTCAAATTTCCACCTGTCATAAACACATTTCTATGTCCTTCAGAAATTAAAAAAGGAGTATTTTCAGAAAAAAATAAACAATGGTCTTCTCTTCCCATAAACGAATCAATTTCTATTAACAAAGGAGAAAACAGTCCTGCAATCAGAGCATTTAATGGTTTATGTTCTGATATAGAACGATTTAGAGATCTATCTTATAAATTAAGAGATGTCTACACCAATTCTACCATAAATAAGAAAACTCTCTTGCAAACTTATTTTATTGAAAAAATTATTGATATATTTGAGCAAACCCAAGGAAATAAAAACAAACCAAACAACACAACTCAAACATCTATTGTTGTTGCAAATCTGCATCCCTATCTAAAAACACAATCTTCATTCTGGGATTCTTTAAGTTATTTGTTCAACTCATTTAAAAATATAATAAGCTCACTGCATATACTTCGTACAAATAATACCATTTTTATAGAATATACACCGGAAAATGGTGGAACAATTAAGGAAATAATTTTTGAAAATGGGACGATACAAAAAACAGGTATTAATAATTTCAAAAGATTTATTTTTAACAATAATCCTGAAATCAATATAAGTTTTTTTCAAAAGGAAAAGCATTTGGAAATAACTGAATACATAGATCTGCCAGTAGACTACTTAGAATTCACTAAGGATACCACTATCAAAAAGAAATATCTCAAAAACCTTGTAACTTATAAAGCTGTTATTGAAGACAACGGTTCGTTACATGAGACGAAACTCATGAACATTTTATTTGAAAGAAAATCCAGTAATTCAATTTTAAACGTTAAAGCAGAACAAAGAACTGATAATTATCCTAAAAGTATTGTCGAAAATGAGATACAAATTAGATATACTGAACTTGCAACAATGCAAACTCTGCCAAATGAACTTATAAAAACCAGCGAATTATTAATCCCTGGTCCAATTCCATTTCATACAATATCGGATGATGATATATTAATCTCTCATGGGTATGATGCTTTGCTACTGCCGTTCAAAGAAATTATATTTTTTGCATATCCTGGAAGAAATTTTAAAGAGCTATTGAAACAAATAAAATTATACAAAGATCTTATTTCTGAAAACGAAACAAATATCTCAAAAAGGGACTTGCTGTTTTCAATCAACAATACAAATAAAAGCCGCCGTTATGAGTTACCGCCTAAACCTGATGTTAAAGATATCATGGAGGACGAACATGATACACCAACAGACTCTGCAATAAGGCAAGAACAATTGGATGAATCAAATGCTGATGAAACCGAAGTTGAAGAGATGAAAACGTTTAAAAATATATGGGATCAAACACGAAATAAAGCGCACAATATGCCACAAAAGAGATCATTCATTCATAATCCATCTAAAGAATACATAAAATTTGATGTTAAATTTGAGGATGGAACAACAGACACTATTTCTTTCCAAAAAGGTATCTTGATAAGGAAAAAATATGGTGATGATTACATTCTTTCATCCATTGATGAACTTTCTGAAAATGATCAAATAATTTATATACAAACTGATGAACGTGAAAGTATAGAAAATTATTTATTGAAAACTATATTATCAGAGGATGATATGTCATTGGAAGAGATTACAAAACCATTGACAGCCTTGAAAACTTTTTATGAAATTATCCACGCTTTAAATTTTAAACAAATTTACGATGAGACTATAATGAAGAAATTTGATTGGCTTTCACCAGAACAAACAGAGAATCTTTTCAAAATATTTAGTATATTATTTAGTAGAGATCAGTCAAGTTTACAAAATACTTTAACTATATTAATCGATAGCAGTATATGGAAAGGACTGATAAAACCTGAGAATTTAATGCAAATTTTTGAAAAAGGTAGTAAAAAAATAACATATTCTAAATTATTTAATTTAGCCAAATGTATGGGTTTAAATTATCAAGAGACTTCTTTCAAAATGTTATGCACCACTGCTATAAATGAAGACACCCATTATTCATTTCATGATGACAAAAATGTAATGGCTATAGGGCATCTTATTGGGCATATGGGAATTATAGAAAATTATCAAATAATTAATGAAAAGGGAAGTAGAATTGGTACGTTTCTCCGACAAGTCGGTCGTTCTATTAACAGGGTCGCTAATGGTAGATGCGATTTTTCACATCCTATTGACAATGCAATTGAACAGAAAATGAAAAAATGCACAGTTGTAAAAATAGGAGCATGCTGAATCGGACATTTCTAATCATCGAGGTGTGATCTTGAATCAAAAAATTCTCCTTGTTCAGCCAAAATTCCCAACACCTACCAAGAGTATCAATCATAAAGACTTTCTTCCCATTCCCTTATTGAAAATTGCATCATATCATAGTTCAATAGGTGATGTACCCTTTCTTGTTCATGGAAAAACAGATGTTGAATTTAATCCCGATTCAATATATATAACGTCTCTTTTTACATATTGGCAGAAAGAATTTTGGGATACCGTTATTTTTTATAGAAACAAATTTTCCGAATCCATAATTAATATCGGCGGCATATATGTTTCACTATTTTTTGAAAACAGTGAATTTCAAAAAAAATGCAATGAACTTAAGGTGATACCATTTAAAGGACCAAATGAAGTTTTTGAAAAATCACCACCGGATTATGGTCTTATAAATGTAGATTACCAGATAATTCATGCATCTCGTGGATGTAAACGTCATTGCCCTTTCTGTGGTGTCTGGCAGATCGAACCTGAGTTTATCCCAAAGGAAAGTATTAAAAATGAAGTGACAAAAAATAAACTTGTATTTTATGATAATAATCTACTGGCTAATCCATATATTGAGAACATTTTAAAAGAGCTTGCTGAGTTAAAAATTAATGGAAGACCGGTTTATTCTGAAAGTCAAAGCGGTTTTGATGGTAGGTTACTCACTTTTAAACTCGCAAAATTGCTTAAAGATTCACATTTTAGAAATCCAAGAATCGCATGGGATGGTCATTTTGAAGAGTGGGGAAAAATTGAAAACCAGATTGCTATATTGGGTGAAGCAGGCTTTAAATCTAAAGAAATCTCAATATTTATGATATATAATTGGGAATATACGTTTGAAGAAATGGAATTGAAACGAAAAAAGTGTTATGAATGGAAAGTACAAATAACAGATTGTAGGAATAGACCATTATCTCAACAATTCGATAATTATAATGGTCGCTTAGAACAAACATCTAAAGATTATTATATTCATGAGATTAATGGATGGTCAGATTTTCTCATTAAAAAATTTAGAAAAAATGTAAGACGCCAGAATATTTGTGTTCGAAATAACCATAAGTTCCATTCATCAAAATTAGAACGAAAAAAAGTCCCAAAATCCGAATATTTAAATTTAGTTTCTTTGCCGAGGCATGAGATTATGAGATTGCTGCCTGATGCATGGTGGCCTTTCGAATCTTAAGTTAAATATTTGTCCTGTTTCAATTTTCAGGAAGCAAGCCGATCAAAAGTATTGGCACTGGTATGGGTAATAATTTAAAAATTCGATGTGCAAAATCAAATTCAGCAATATTTCTGACATTGGAATGTATTGGGAAAAAGTCTGTTGGGATCGTGGGAACAATCAAAATTGCTAAAGAAATAATATTCTTGGCAAATCCATTATGAAATTTATAATAATCACGATAAATAGTTTCACTACTTCCAAATTGTATCTCTACAAAAACACCATTTTTCTGGTATTCACCAATTGATTTTGTATCATCGGAAAATATAGGCTTTTGTTTCCAATTGTATTTGAGAATTTCAATTTCAAACGCTTTATTGTATGCTGTTTTATTTTTATATTGGATGCCGTTTTGCTCGACTTCGAATTCTGGCAACCATTTTATAGCATCAATACAAGAAAACACTTCTTGAACTTCAGCAACATTACGGAGAAGGTGTTGACTGCAAAAGAAATAAGATTCTTTATATTTCATAATTAAAGTTGATATAATTGTAATACTACTTAAATAATCTTTTCTGCGCATTATGCACAAAATGTCTATGGCGTCATTATAGCATCTGTCTGAAAATTTGAAAGCCACCCATCAACATCCCTATCCAAAACATCCTCAAAAGCATCATCAACCAATCTAATAA
>JAPMTR010000087.1 GCA_026552975.1 Candidatus Methanoperedens sp. | reverse complement strand
ATTACTTCCAGAAAAACTGGATCCAATTTTAATTCAGCAAATATTTAAAGAAATGACGAGAATAGGTGGAATTAATACGGATTAATGGCGAAGGTATTGTTAAGAGATAAAAGTTATGTTAATTACTTTATACTGTTTCCCCGATCAAACCCAATTCTTTATTTCTAGATTTCAAATCTTTGCGCTTGAGTAATGATTACCGCCCCCTGTCCCTGTCGCTTATTGCTTGTTTGATGTATTGTAAAGCATCATCGAAGGGAATATTTAATTTCACTGCTAAGTTTTTGGCTTCTTCTTGAATCCCTGCTTTACTTATGGGCTGTGAACCATAGTGAGAATAAATCAGTTGAAAAGCTTCATTCATTTTTTCTTTTTGGCTTAATTCCGTAACGGTTTTAGCTTGTTTTGAACCAGATGAACCAGATGAACCAGATGTTTCATTTAGTTCTCTATATGGAGTTCTGATTGAACTATCTGGTTCATCTGGTTCATCTGGTTTATTTTCACCCTCTTTTTTCCCATCCTCTTCCTCATAAATATAGGGTTCTTTTGTGGTTAAACCAAATACGGTATTCCAATTTTTCTTTCCATACCAGGCTCTTTTTGTCTCGTATCCCTCTTTATGCAATAGTTGGGTAAAATCCCGATCTCCAATTTTTCGGAAGCCATTTTTAGCACAAAATGAAATATACATATCCCTGATAGTCCATATTGGAGTTTGTGCGCCTCCATCCTCGATTAATTCTTTATTTTTGAATGTTGGGAAGGGATTTGATAACCTTTCATATTTTTCTGCTTTTTCTTCAATAGTCCCCTCATTCGTAAATTTTCCCCCTCCTATTAATTCAGGTAAAATCTTTACACATTTATACAATAAATTCTCATATTCATATTCAGGGATTAAGTCAATAACTGGTTTCCCCTCATCAAATCGGTTCTTAAACTCAATTATGATACACCTTGAATGAAACGCCTCTGTTTTATCCAGTGTCTCCGGTACGCTGTTGGTTGCTATACAAATCTTCGCTGTATTCTGAAAATCAAAAGGATCTTTGCCTTTATATTCTGCTGTTAGCATGTCATGACCTGTTATCTTCTTTATTCGGTCACTGCTCTTAATTGCTGTAAAGTTTGTCTCACCAATAAGCGCCGCTTTTTTCCGGTATAATTTAGAACACTCGAAACGGCTATCTATGATCTTTTCAAGTTCTGTTGAGGTTGTATTCTCTCGCCCTATAAATCTGGTCAATAGTTCTAAAAATTGGCTTTTCCCATTTCTTCCACTTCCAAACAAAATAAACATCCGATGAATGGGGTAGCTATCAACTAAACAATACGCCAATATTTCATAGAGTATTTGTTTTCTATCCCCTAACCAATCATTAAAGAGCTTGTCTATTTTCGGGATTTCTCCAGAATTGCCTATCTTATGAGGAATAGGACATTTTAAGAAGTATTCAGGACTTGCTTTTATTCTCTCTCCGGTGAGGTAATCAATTATTCCGTTTTTTGTATGTACCCATGTTTCTTTTATATCTTTAAGGGTGTTTAATCGTTCTCTGCCTGTTATCTGGATAGCTCTTTTTATCTCTCCTGCTTTTGTGGTCTCGATAACGTATTCGTCACTTCTTTTTCTTATTGCGGATAAAATATCAATATCATCTATTCTCTTATAATATTCCATATCTGGAATCCACAACCAAAAATTCTTGCTTATATCATATAGGACATGAGCTATTTTCTGAAATTCTTCGACTAATTCCATATTATTACGATATGCACCAAATCCAGCCTCCAAAACCTCATTTACATCAGCTTTAATCCCCTTGGTCTTTGGTTCTCTCTGTTTTCTCTCCTTCGGTTTTTTCTCGCAGGTCTCACATATTCCTTTTACATATTGGCTACATTTCTCTATAATTTTCTTGCAGCCCATAGGCCGCCCATTATCTGCTTTATGTTTTTTTGCTGAATCTATACCCTTTTGCGTTGCTTTCTGGTTATAATCGCTTTGTATTCTAAAGTATTCATGGATTAATTCATCTTCAATATCATAATCCAATAATTCCCCAACTGCTGCTAATCTGAAATCATGACCTTGTGAACCTCTCCCATGCAATACCCATTTATCAATATAGGCTTTCTTTACACATGGTTTAATATCAATATCCCCGAATAACTCCTCGAAGTCCATATTGCTTTTAATTGGTTCTGTGGTTGCTGTTGTAGCCTCGTTTATTGTCTGGATAGGGGTTTCATACTCTGGAATTTCAGGAAAAACATTATTGGGACATTCACAAACATGATTTATAGCATCCTGTCGGCTGAATGGTTGCATTGTGTCAGGATTAATTATGGTGCTTCGTTCCCCTGTCCTATTGTTAAATTGGAATATGGTTTTAACGAAATTACCATAACCATCCTCTTTAACCTCATCTTGCTTGGGGAATATCTCAATATCTTTTATATCCAATCCACACGCATGTATTATTCCCCTTAATGTTGGTCTTACCCATGCTGATAATGTAGGTTTACAGGGAAAAATAAGATGAGCTCCTCCTTCTATATCATCTCCTCCAGAAGCCTCAATGATCGGGGTGAACCCCTGTTTTATTGATTCATCATATAAAGCTTTTAATTTTCCCCTTACTTCCTCCCCCTTATGCGAATCAATATCTAATGTAGGGGCTACACATAGATTCGTTCCGTTCTCTGTGGTTGCTGTTCCAATGGTGAACGTATTTGTATTGATTGATTTTAATATATCATCATTGGTTAAAGGTTTCTTTACATGAGTATAACCATATTTATCCTTACCATCTTTGCCCTTATCGGGCTTTGTGTTCTGTTTCCAATAGCATGAACGCCTGATAGTCAAACGTTTTATCGCATCTAACTCTGTAAACATGATTCACACCACGTTTATACATTGATCTACGACATCACAACTAATGCATTTAGATGTAAACTGTTTTTTACCGTAACATATAGGCAAACTATTATTACCCACCAAATCAATATTAGATTTGTTAATACTGCCTTCGTTGTTTGATTGGCTTCGGGGGCTGTTTCTTTTCATATTATTTCCCCTCTGTAATAGCGATAACTTCCAGAGCTAACGATTTTAAAAGGATATTATCGGATTGTTGCGCCCATGATCTTATTTTTTCTCCACTTTGGCGCATTTCATTATTGGCAAACTCATAAGAGACTTTATTTGAGTTCATATTAACCACCACACGCTTTTAATAATTTAATATCTAAATGGCCATATAATTTCCCTGCATTAGTCCCATAACCAAAGAGATTGTTATTAATTGCCTGTGTCCCTGAATTGAGATAATATTGGTTTTCTCTGGGTCTCTGTGTCCCCTTTGATACGATCTTTTGTGCAAAGTGCCAGATGATTAAAAATGGTATCGCATATACAAAGATAAGTCCTGCAATAGCACCATATTTTTCACCACATTCTTTTATTTCATTTAACATTTTATCCCGTCCTATTCAATGAAATTTCTAAGTGTTCGCCTTCCATACGTACATCTACATATTTACCCTGAGTTATCCCGATCTGTTCGCAGAATGCTTTAGGTAAACTTAGATATATACTGCCTTTATTTACTGTTATTTTTCGTCTATTCATGGTAATTCACCATAGGATAATCTACGGGTTAATACTATTTAAAACTAATTATTGAATCATAGTGATACATTATGCTTAACTTAATTGTTAAGTATATAAAAAAGAGATAAAAGAGAAAATATTATAATATTCCCTTTTCTTTCATCACTCGCAGGATAAAATCAGTCTGTTCCTGCTGTTTGGCTTGCATGTCTGCCATTTGTGTTTTTAGCTCGCTGTTTTCCTCTTTCATCTTCTTAGAATCTGTGCAGGTCTTGCATAGGCTGCCTGCCTGAATCAATCGCCCACATTCAACGCATCTTGAAGCTAAGGGGTTTATTATGGTCTTGCCGTTGCTATTCTCGCCCATCCCCTTAGCATCTCTATAACCACTGCTCTTAAGCTGCTCATTGAGATGGATATAAACGCTTAACATGGCACTGTGGGGTATCCCCCAGAACCTATAACTCAACTGAGTTTCACTCATATTCAATCCTGCTGCGTGGGTAATGGCTGAATGTCTGAAATGATGAATATTATAGGGTTTATTTATTCCTGCCTTATCGAAAAGAAGTTTAATAGCTCTTCTTACTCCATTCTGTGAAAGTGGCATAAATTGCTTATCCGGATTACACTTTAACCAATCCTGCACGTACCCGTATATCTCAAGACATGTAACTGATCTTGAACCGGTCTTACATCCTGGCTCACTGGGTATGTGAAAAGTAACCTCTTGTTTCAATTCATCCATCTGCACCATGTCATTTTTTAATGATAGAAATTCTCCTATCCTTATCCCAGATTCATAGAGAACCGCAACAATGCAACGATCTCTTTCAATGGTAGCGACATTGATAAGTTTCTTTATTTCTTCAGGTAAAAGGATTTTATCCGGTTTTATTTCCTTTTTTACTTTATCGCTTTTAATCCGGTTGATCTTCCTGGCTAATGTAGCATATTTTGCATCATCAGTTTCATTGAAGCACCACTCATAAAATTGCATAAACTTTTTTTGTGTTAAATCAATGGTGTTAATGCTGTTTCCCTTTTCTTTAGTGTTGTTTCCCCTTTTCTTTAATCCCTCAAAATACTTTTTTAACTCTTCGATAGATAGTGATTCTAAAGGCTTCTTAAAATGATCTTCTGCCTTTCCTAACGAAAAATCAATAAGCCTTAATGTGTTCTTTGATCTATTCTTTAATTCCAAATCTCGCTTAAATTGTTCCAACATCATAATTATCAATATTCACTATGCGTTAATAGTATAAAAATAATATGCACTTTAAAACAATCTTATCATATAAAACTCCATGAGATCTTTGATGCACTTTTCCAGCTTCGGAACGACCATTAACTCAAATAGTATTGTCGATGCTATTACCAACCACGGGAACCCTGTATTCCAAACATCTGAGATGCATCTGAAACCTTACCTTTGCCGGGAAAGCGTCTGTAATCTTGCCGACATTATTGCGGTCTATAAGCAGTCTGAGCGGTTCTATGTGGTAGGCATCGAGATCAAGGAATGGGATAAGCGTGTACATCCGAAGATGGCGATGGAATATCTGGAAACATACAGGGGTACATGCGAATATTTCTATCTGGCAGCCAATAAATTCTCAAAGAGCACACTGGAATTGAAAGATATCGGATTGTTCGATCTTGGCAGGATGAAGGTCGTTAAAAATCCAGGATATTTATATCCAGATGTGGAATTCAGGTCGAATTTGATGCAAAGAATTAAAAATAATTTCAAGACGCTGACAAATGCTGTAGAAGACCCTTTCCAGAGGACGATCCTGGAATATTAGTCAATTCTTCAAATCCCCAGATTTATTAAGCCAGGAACAATACTGAGGAGATAACCTTAATGAACAAAAAAATCTTAGATTTTCTGAATATTAAAGAACATCCCGCGAAGAAACATATAGACAGAAAGCTCATTTTCAGGATACGGATATTCTATGTTATAGCTATCGTACTGACCGGGCTTATGGCATATGAGGTTCTGGAAGGCATAATAGGCATCGAACTATCACTTGCCGGATTCATCTTAGGATTATTACTTGGATTTATAGCCACTCGTATGTTTATTATTCACTGGCATGAAGAGAAGGCAAAAGTTGTTTCTCGTTTTGATACGATTGGCATTTTTGTAATGCTGTTATATGTGGCTTTTTCCGCATCAAGAACATGGCTTTTTGGACACTGGATACACGGTTCTGTCCTTAAAGCCTTTACTTATAGTATTCTTGCAGGAGTAATGATAGGAAGGATTGTGGGGATGCGTTTGAAAATAAAGAATATACTGGCTGAACAGTCCATTTCTGTTTAAAAAAAATGGTCAATATTTAAATATAATTAGATAATTAAGACGATTTGAAAAGTAGGATATTAAATGTTTACTCTAGGCCAGGAATATCGTAGACTTGATATTAGTGGAAATAAAAGGTTATTATGACTTGTAAAACTTGCGGGAAACCAATTGGAACCGGAGATTATTGTTCCTTAAAATGTAAAGATACAAAGAAAAGAACAAAATTAAAATCTACAAAAGCCAAAGATAAGTGATCAATGAAGCAGTTAAATCCGTTTGACTGGATCGAAGAAGACGAAGAAAAGAAGCCTGGTAAAGGAAGACCGAATAAAGTATATTCGCTTAAAGTTGGATTTAAGGACATAATCGCTCACCTTGAAAAAGAACAGAAAAAAAACAATTGATATAAGCTTCATGGGACAGATCATTCCGAATAGAATCGAAACATCAGATGATCAAAAAAGTCCAGGATACGATTAATCAATTATTACAGCTGATCGAATAAAAGACCGTTCAATTAATATTACCCCATTATTTCCAGTGGAATAATATATTATTTTTTATGTACAATTACGTGTATATTTGTACGAATATGTACACCAGTGCCCAATCATGTCACTACCACAACTCCGATCATATTTGAATGGGTCGAACACGAATACTTAAAAGTCCCAGGCTTCTTAAAAGTCATTTGAATGTATCCACAGCATTCAGAATACCTGAATCAAAACCCGTCCCAGTTACAGAATGTTGTACTCCGCTATCCATTTGTGCCCATGTCACAGTCGTACCTTTTACAACAGTGATCGTTGCTGGATCAAAAGCAAAACCTTTGATCTTCACTAAAACTGGTGAAGGTGTGATAACCGGGGTCGCAGTCCGGGTAATTACTGGTGTTTCTGTTACAGTGGCTCTTGGAAATGTGGTAGGCTGCGAAATGGTCTCTGGCAGGTATGACTATCGATATAAATCATTTGAAAGAGAAAAGAGAACTGCGTTAAATAGCTATAAACTAATAATAAAGATATGACTGACTATGGTGACTCCACATTTTTTAGCGCTCCTGCTTTTGGTTTGATAGTAGGCGATCTTGGAGGAGGTAAAGATAAAGAAAAAGGTGGCAGTGGACTTATTTCTCCATTTGGAATTACTCTGACCCCTGGAATAGCGCTCGGGAGAATGGGTTTCATCGTGATCTCTTTTGGAATTCATTTTCAACGGAGAATAGGATTCGGAATTGTAATTCCTATATTCCCGCTCTGGGGTTAGCGATAGATAGTCCCACAAACAAACAATTCATATATAACCAGACAACCATCCGCCTGCAGGCGGCGCAAGATCATCCCCTGCTCTTTACCGAATGCATAAAGGTCTCTTGGATGCCTTGAAGTGATGAGATTTCCGTTCACCACAATTTCCTTATCTTCAGTTACACGATAGATGGCTAGATGGTCAACTTTGGCGTCTATTTTAAATCATAGATTATCTATAAAGAATACATCATGAAGATACAAAAAGACAGAGAATCAATAAAGGCGGAACAGGAAAAAATAAAAGAATCAAACTATCAGTACATGATCAATATTTTAAAGGGCGAAGGCATCGATGCAGGTGAAGTATCGCGCTTTGATTTCGATAAGCTATTACGCATCCAACGAGAAGTAAGCAGCAATGAACGCAGAATGACAGAGCTAATATTCCAGTTCAACACGATCTTAAATCCTTACAGGCCGGTGGTAATCGCACAACCTACCGCGCCTTCAAATGAGGATATCGCAAATTCAACAACAGAATTGCAAATAGTTGAATAAGCATTAAATCCTATGGCTCAAAACCTCCATAAGTTCTTCAGGTGTTTTGAAATCATTTTGAGCGTCAAGTTCATTGATATCCCGGAGAATTTTAATGAGGTTATGGATCGGTTTTGCTGAATGACTGAAGGTTCGGTCAATTTTCAGTCCTTTAAATCTGATGGTGCTTTTGTTACTAAAATTTCCCAGATTAACCGAAATTTGTAAATCATTTTTTGTTTTTATCTTATATGTCCCCAGTCCGAACCTGATCACCGAAGGTATCGCATAGGGTCTTCCATAGACCTGTGCATCAATGAACTCGGGGGTGGTCGGGATCAATCTTTCAAATGTTATCAAATAGCATAAACCAGTACTTTTATTTAGTACTGGATATGCGATGAAAGGCTGAATTGGAGTTATCAAATCGATCCTGCCTTCAAAGAAGTTATTCAGTTCTGCCGGGCGAAATTCCCTTTTGTCTGTAAAACCTTTAATACTGTTAAGGGTTGCCATGACCTGCTTATTATTTTCACCATGGAGCACCACCTCTGGATTTGTGCCAATTCTTGAGAGCTTAACGATTTTCATCTCGATCTGTTCGACTTCATCATTTTGACCCTGTTCAATACTCTCTTTCTTCATATTTAACATCCTCATAATTGTATTATCCAGTACCTGTTAAAATCACTTTCTATCTTGAAATTATTGTAAGGAATGGAAAAAGTTATAAAAAGATATGACCTCAAAGATGACACTTAAAAAAAAGGCATGTGTAATTATGAAAAAGAATACTATCATCTTATTTAACCCTATGCCTGTTGAACATCCTGTCGCTATCCTTAACAAGATGACCACTTCCCTCCAGGTGCCTCTTATCAATGTTCCGTTATCGCTTCTTGCACTGGCAAGAATGGTGAGGGGTGAATATGATGTAAAGATCATCAATGCTGTAGTAGATAGCGATTACCGCCAGATGATCCTTGATGCTTGCGATGATGCCCTGTGCCTTGCTGTTAGCAGCATGACCTGCTACCAGATCCGGGACGGGATAGAAGTGTGCAAAGCTGTCAAGAAGAATAATCCATCACTTCCTGTGATATGGGGCGGCTATCACCCATCTACCGAACCGGTGCAGACGCTTAATAACCCATATATTGATATTGTTATCAGGGGGCAGGGAGAACTCATTTTTAAAGAAGTTGTTAACACGCTGAGTAAAAATGGATCCCTAAATGGAATTAAAGGAATCTCATTTAAAAAAGAGGGGAAGATCATAGAAAATCCCCCACAGGAATTCAGTTCGCTTGATTATTTTCCACCCATTCCGTATGATATGATCGATGTTGAGAAGCATGTCAAAGGATACAAGTTCGCAAAACGATGTATTGATTATTATGCAAGCCAGGGGTGTGCAGCAGGATGTAATTTCTGCTCAGAGCCGCTATTTTGCGGCCGGCGCTGGTCAGGACTTGCTCCGGAAACAGTAGTTTTTGAACTTGAATACCTTGCAAAAACATATAATATTGATACATTTATGATCAGGGATAGTGATTTCTTTATAAACATCCCGCGCCTGAAGAAAATATGCGATCTCCTCATTGAAAAGAACATGAGTATCCGGCTTACAAGCGTTAATGGGAGGATGGAACAGCTCTGGAGGGTCGGTGATGATGTGTGGGGACATTTCAGGAAAGCAGGGATATATGAGATATTCTTTGGTTTTGAAAGTGGCCACCAGGACGCGCTTGATGCCATGAACAAAGGAGCAAAGACCGACCAGATCAAGATATGCGTTGATAAATGCATACAACACGATATTGATCTTCGCGGATCGTTCATGGTCGGAATTCCGGGCATGGATGCAAAAGAAGAAATGATCCGTACATTTGAAGAGATAAATAGCATCATTTCAGGATTCGGAAAAATTGGAAAACTTGAACACATGGATATTTTACTCTCGTTTTTCACACCATATCCCCACACGAAATTATATGATGCTTCAACCAGGAATGGAATGAAGCCTCTTGAAACTCTCGAAGATTGGGGCGACTTTGACCAGTTTGATTTTAAAGCCCCGTGGTATCCGCAGGAATATTTTGACCTAGTTAAAGAATTCAGGGCCGGGATGCCAATGAATTCGGCATGTGATTATAGGGAATGGTGCAGGTTCTACGAAAGGATCGCGCAAAGAGTGCGGGGATTAAGATCGCAAGTCTGACCATTTATTTGTCATCATGTTTTAAAGGTTCTAATTTTATCCAAATACGGGAAATACTTGTAAACATATCTGTGTATGCCTTTGCAGCATCTTTCATAGGCTCCTTAAAAAACCAATAGGTTTATTTATAAAAAAAATCTTAACATGATAATAATTAGGAGAGGATAATCATGGAAATACAAACTGTAATTATATTAATGGCTATATTTCTGGCAGCCGTTGGTCTCTATATATCAATAATATCATGGCATACCTGGAGACGTCTCGATGATAAACTCATAGGAGCTAAGGCTTTTTTGAATAAAAAATTTTTAAATAGAAATTTTATTTTCGTTTTCATCACCGGTGCTTTAGTAGGTCTTCACACTCTTTTGGAATTTTTTGAGATTTTTTATTATCCATCAATTTTAATACCCTTTGCGAAGGGGATTCGATTATTCTACTTCATAACCCTTATGTTATCGATGATTCTACTGGTTGTTTTAGCCTACAACTGGTGTAGATTAATTTGTAATCAAAAAATATCAAAGATTTAAGATAATTCTTATGAAGAGAAAGCCTTAATAGGAATGGAATTCGACTAATATTATCGAAAAAAGGGCGTGAATATTTGTACAGGAGATTTCTGGAATCATATGTGGATGTCTGCAATAATATTGTTACAGAAGCGGCCAACACTGTATTGATGTTTGAGGCTGGGGAACAGGCTGCACTCAACATAAGAACCCAAAAATTAGAGGATATTAAGGCCGAATTTGAGAAAGTCGGGATTACAATTTCTATAGAAATATCTGAAAAAAAGATCATATTCCATGTGAAAAACTTACCTCTTTCTGGAAAAAAATGCATGTATTGTGATATTTTGAGGGGATTTTTTGGGGGAATATGCAGGAAACATTTTGATCCGAGGTTCTACTGCAGGAAAAGTGGCGAATGTATCCTTGAAGGCGCAGGTGAATGCATATTTATTACGGAGCTGGTTGAATAATCCAGGAGTAAAATGCCAAAAGAACTGATCGTAAACCTGAACGATCTTGAATATGAGATACTCAAGAAATTAAAGGTCGTTGAAGGAGAAGATGGTGAAAAACTCCGAAATCTCTTCAGGCTATATGTATCCACGATACCTGAATTAAAATCTTCTGAATATGCTTTGAAAAGAGTAGAGAAAAAGGAAAAAATAGATGAGCATCTCAAAAATGTCTGGGCTGAATACGAGTTAACAGATTCTCCTACGGAACACTGGAACGAAGAAAAGATCAATCAATTGATATCACAACTTTCAGAGATAAATGTGATGTTAAAAGTTGGTGAAAAACAATTCATACCTTCAAATAAATTCAGGAGCATTTTTAAGATGCTCCTTCATGACATCACGACTGAATCAAGGGACATTGATGTATATTCGGCAGCATGTATAGCAACCATACAATTATTGATGGAATTCGGGGTAGAGACACTCAGTAATGAAACAGTCAGGGATGGAACGATCTTTATCAATGAGGGCTGGATGTTCGTATATTCCACAGCCATCAAGAATGCAAGGGAATTCATGAAAACAAAAAAATTGTTCCCTGAAGCTGAAATGCCGGTTCAGATAGGAACCTGAAATTGGAATCTAAAATGAATAGAAAAGGTAGAGGATTTCAAGAATTCTTGGATGGATTGTGGATAGGATAGGAGTGAATCTTGATGAAAGTTATTTATCCTCTACGCATTCAATAATTGATTTGTCCTTTAATAGTGTTTTTCCAAGATTATACCCAAATTTGCTCTAATTCGTCTCTTTGAAACTTTAAAGTTGTAGAAAGGCTTTAATGCTACCTTATCAATGAAAATATCATGATTGAGATACAACAGATCAATATTGGTCATCTTTCTACATTATACCACACTTCTTTTATTCTAATGGGAACGGAATGGCTCGAAAAAGCCGGTATAAAAGCAAACTGGAAACTTTTCGCCTCAGGACCAGATATCGTGAAAGCTTTTGAAAAAAAGGAGATCGATATAGGATATATAGGTCTTCCCCCTGCAATAATTGGAATTGATCGAGGCGTTCCTATCATCTGCGTTGCTGGCGGGCATGTGGAGGGGACAGTATTGATCGCACAGAAGGAGTACAGGTCTCTTTCTAAAGGGGAGGTTATTGGATCTGTCATGCTTCAATTTGAAGGCAGGATCATAGGCTCTCCTCCAAAAGGCTCGATCCATGATGTAATTATAAATAATATCATAAACGAAGCAAAATTGGATATCAGGGTAAAAAATTTTCCCTGGACAGATTTTGTCCTTGAGGCGCTCATTGATGGGGATATTGATGCGGCCATAGGCACTCCGCCACTTGCGGTTGAAGCTATGCGCGCCTGTCAGGGGAAAATAATAATACCGCCGGATAGACTCTGGAAAGACAATCCCAGCTACGGGATCGTCATAAGGAAAGAAATGATGAAATATCCTGAAGTAATTACACAATTTATAGAGCTTCATGAAAGAGCCAGCAATTTCATTCGGGAAAACACAGGCAAAGCTGCAAAGTTAGTTTCAGGCCTGACCAGAATAGTGGATGAGGATTTTGTTCGCGATGCTTATGCCATCTCCCCGAAATATTGCTCTATGCTGTCATCCGGATTTGTTTCTTCAACAATGGATTTTGTACCGGTTTTACACAGATTAAAATATATATCAAATATCATACCCCGGAATGAAATATTTGATTTCAGTTTTATAAATGAAGTGCATAAAGAACCGCATCATTATGATTCATAAAATGGAAGTTCAAGTTCAGTCCTTATAGAATGGTTCTCTTTTTTCCATTGCAAGCCCCATAAGTTCCATGATCTCCTCTGGTTCTTTATTATTGACATCCACAAGATTGTCATTTCTCAAAAGACATGGCTTAAGCCTTCCATCAGATGTGACCCGAAGCCTGTTGCAATTGGCGCAGAAATGAGAATTATCGATAGGGCGCACAAGTTCAACTTCGATCCCGTCAATATGGTACTTCTTTCTGCGGTGCATGGCGCGGACTTCGATATTTGAAGCCTTCGATTCCAGGTATTTTTCCACTTTAGCAATATTGACCTGGAATTCTTTCATTTTGTTAAAATCCATCAATTCTATTAATTGCAGGATCACTTTTCCCTCGAATTCTTGGATATAATTCATCATTTCAGGGATCTCACCCTCATTAATTCCTTTTAGGAGAACCATATTAAGTTTGACTGGAGTAAGATCACACTTAACAGCAGCATCTATCCCTGCAAGAACTCTTCTCACATCGCCTCCTGTCACTCTCCTGTATTTTTCAGGTGAAAGGGAAGGAAGACTGATATTTATTCTATTAAGCCCGCTATCAGCGAGGGACTGTGCCTTTTGCGCCAGCAAAGAGCCATTCGTTGTTGCTGAAATATCCTTAAGGGGGGGAAGGGCCCGGATTATTTTATCAATGTCATCCCTGATCAATGGTTCCCCTCCAGAGAATTTAACTTTATCAACACCAAAAGCGCTGGAAGCTTGCACAATATTTGCTATAGTCCTGACGCTCATTTCATTGTTCATTTCGCGCGTCTCTCCTTCGCGATGACAATAAAGGCATCTCAGGTTGCAGCGGTGGGTCAGTGAGATTCGAAGACTTCGTATCTTTCGTCCATAAGAGTCTGACAATTCCATAATGATCTGAAAATATTAACGATATTATCCACCGGTGACAACCCTCAGGATATCCACATTATCAGAAGACACTTTTTCATCAAGGGGCACTGGGAAACCATTTCTGAAAATTAGTACGATTTCCGGATTTATATGAAGAGTTCCAAGGAGCTCTTCATAAGTAGAATCCGGTGAAACATCCATATCCTGTTCTTTAACACCCCCGGAAAGGATTTTCACCCTTATTTTCAATATTATTCCTCTGGCAGTTCCTCTAACTCAGAATTTCCTTTTGTCAAATCCACAAGATGCTCATCCATCATTTTGTTATCCAGGATCTTTTGTTTTTTCTCGCCTTTTCTTTCAATTCCTCTCTTTTTAAGTTTTGACATAGTTTTACCTCGCATCTCCTTGATTTTCACACTTTGTCCGTATATTTATATATCATTTGATATTTATTGTTTGATTAAAAAATTGAACTTGAACTTCCAATATATAGTTGATTTTATTTGTTTATTAATGTTAGCGTTCTTAAACATGAGGACTGAATTTCATCGTATCATTCAATATATATCGCAGGTCTCATTGGAACTGCAATGCGGCTTTTTCCCTGAGGATCATATCCGGCATCATCGGCATTGTATATCTCAACATCGCATTCGACAATGCGTTTCAGGAAATCCATTGATTCTTTGAGTGCTGATGTTTCATCAAAATCCGTCTCTGTAAGGGAGACCATCAATTCATTTTCCATTCCCTGCACATCATTAATGGTTTTTTGGGCAAATTTGGGAATATCCTTTGCATGCGGCCTCATCAGGGGATCGCTCATAAGCGCATTCATGAGTGTTTTCATGTCAAGTACATTGTCCTTTTTCATCATTATAGCTTTTTTCAGGATATTCTTCTTCCATGAAGCTGCTGTATAAAGAACTACCCTTGTTGGTTTTAATTTTATCAATCTGAGAATTTCCTCAATATCTTTGAGTGTATTACCAGTAATTTCTTCTGCAAGTTCCGCACTCCGGTCAATGAGTGAAATATCAGCTTCTGGGAACGAATTTAAAGAAATAAAACCCGATCCCAGCTGTTCCCATATTTCTTCGCAGATATGGGGTGTAAAAGGCGCCATTAACCTGACCCAGGTATTAAGGATATCTTTTTTAGATGCACAGCCCCCGCGTCTTTCGTACCATTTCATATCGTTAATTATATGATAAAACGCATTCTGTACCGCCCTTCTTGTCTGCATTCTGTTCAGGGCATCAGTAGTTTCTATGATCCGATACTGCATTTTACTGAGCATCCATTTATCGATGAACTTCAATTCGCAAGTGCTATCAGAATTAGTATTATTTTCTTCTGTAAGGCAATCGTATGCTATCTTATAGAATCTTTCAAACTGTTTTCTTGTAGCTTCTATATCCGCGTTTCTCCAATCTGCATCCTGGACATGCTCAGCTGTGCTGAGAATATAGAGGCGTGTTATGTCGGCGCCATATTCTTCTACAGCTGATCTTAATGTGAGTATGGGTCCTTTGGATTTACTCATCTTCTGGCCTTCAAGTGAGACAAAACCATTGATGGCGATAGATTTTGGCCAGTGTGTTTCCGGAAATATCGCAACATGATGGAACAGGAAAAACAAAATGTGGTTCGGGATAAGGTCTTTGCCTGATGAACGAAGGTCTACAGGGTACCAGTAAAGGAACTCATTCCTGATAGCATTGATTATGCCAATATCGATGCCAGTGCTTGAAGACGCGTTTTGTGCCGTGCTTTTTCCCAGCAAACAATAATCGAAAAACTCTGCTTTCAATTGTTCAGGTTCAAATTTATCAAGGTATTTTGCTATAATATAATAACTCATGTAGATCGTTGAATCACCAAGAGATTCAATTATCCATTCCATATCCCAGGGAAGCCTTGTCCCAAGTCCTTTTCTGCGCGCGCAGGCTTTGTCTTTGAGCCAGTCGATCTTGTTCTCAAATTCCACTCTCAATTCAGGCGGGATGATCTGCATACCTGCAAGGCATTTGTAAACCTGTTCTTTCCATGAAGGTTCGGAATAATTTAAGAACCACTGGTCTTTTACCATTTTGATCACGCATGTAGCTCCGCACCTGCATATTACCGGCTGTTCGCTAAACTCATAGAACACATCAGCGATACCCTGCTCGATAAGGTCATGTGTAAGAACATCTTTTATTTTCGATACAGACATACCCGCATATTTCCCGGTTGTCTCGGTGAGCACTCCGCCATGGAATTCCCGCCTGTAAACAATTTTTGTGGCTTCTTCTGCTTTTGGATCGTTCTGATCTTTTACTTTCAGTTCAGTAACTGCATCAACAGCAGGATATTTTCCGTATTCGGGCACTTTTATTAATGCTATGAGCGGAATTGATGAAACATCTTCTGTTATTCCATAAACTGTCAGGTCAGCGCCTTTCAGGTCGCGAAGGGCAAGATAATCGTATGGCGCATGGGCGGGAACGCTCATGACTATGCCACTGCCGTTCTCAGGGCTTACAAAAGAAGCGGGAAGGATAAGAACTGATGAACCGGTTACCGGATTTATCACTTTTTTGCCTATCAGGGTATCCCCATTGACCTGGTCGATCAATTCTATGCTTTTATCTGAATATTTGAGTTTATCGTACGCGTCTTTGCTAACGATCCAGGTCTCATCGTTCACTTTTAGCCTCATGTGTACGATTTTAGGATTGATCCATAGATTCGTGACACCGAATACTGTTTCAGGACGAAGCGTGGCACAGGGAAGGATATCTCCATCCAGGTTGAATTTGATCAATGTATATTCAATGATCGTGGCATCTTCACCTTTTAAAATATCATGATCTTCGACAGGATTTTCATCATTCGGGCACCATCTCACGGGATGCGCGCCTTTTACCACTTTATCAAGGCTGTGAAGCAGGTTGAACTGCCAGGTAATGAGTTTCTTATAATGAGGCTCAGTGGTCGTGAATTTACGTCTCCAGTCTATGGAAAAACCAATGCTTTTCATAGCAGCTTCTGCTTCAATACTGAAGTACTCAACAATGTTTTCCGGGGTCTTGATAGACTCAAGAACCTCCATTGGGATCTGGTGAAGCTGGTTATAAACCCGGATGGTCTCGGGATCTTTTTTAACGATCTGTTCTACAAGACCTACTATTGGTGTTCCTGTTGCATGAAAACCCATTGGGAAAAGAACATTGTATCCGATCATACGTTTGTATCGCGCGATAACATCCCCGATAGTGAAAGTCCTGGTATGTCCTGCGTGTAGGTTTCCGTTTAAATAGGGGTATGGGATCGTAATAAAGAATTTCTTTCGATCATCTGGCTCAGGCTCAAATATTCGTGATTCTTTCCATTTGCTCTGCCATTTTATCTCGACTTCTTTCGGATCATACCTTTCTTTCATTGTTAGCTCCCTTCATTGCACAACCTGATACTAAAAAGATTTAACGGTTTTAATTTGTTTTACCACTTGATTTTTTTAGATTTGATCTAATTTAGCTGGTCAACTACTACGAACTTGTAGTCAACCGGCTGGTAACTATTAACAAATAAGCGCAGATTTATGTTTGTATCGTTGATAAAATGATTTTTCTCGTTTGAAAATTCATTGACACTATTTTGTTTTTCCAGGATGAAAGTTTTCTCTTCAAGAATCTGGTCACCACTCAGGATCTGTGCTTTTATTGTGAGTGGAATATCGATTTGATTCATGATCTTGGCCTTCAAAGCATCGAGCTCGTATTTTATCTCGCTCCCTGAGCTCCAATCAATAGGTTTCTTCATGCGTACTGTTACATATAAGGCAGTGGATGGTAATTCTAATTGTTTTGTAAGAGTTGGTACGGGATCTTGGATCACCGGGGATTCCATAATCTTTTTTGATTCCATTATCTCCTCTGATTCCACTATTATCGTACCAATTAGATTAGTATTTTTTATTGAGAAGGTATAAGTCCCAGATCTTGAGAATACATATCGAAATTGTTGATAAAATGCAAGTAACTTAGCATCAAAAAACCCATCGTTGCTGACAAGAATGATACTAGCGGGATCAAAATTTTCCCAAATAACTTCATCACCAGTCTTAATAGTCTGGATCGTTGGGATGAATCCAATTATCCCATCTAATTTCACCAGAATTCCTGTTGACACGACCTCCTGGGGAGGGGTCACTAATGGTGTGATATTTGTAGTTATCGTTGAGTTCGTTTTTGAATCTTCCGCTATTTCTGTTATACTTGCATCCTCGACACAACCAGATAATAAGGTAGTTAATAAGATTGTTGTTATGAATAGAATTGATGTGGGTCGCACCATATTGCAATTAAATTAAATACTTCATTGATATAACTATCGGATAATTAATTTTGCACATAATATATTTCAAAATCACCATACTCAAACACTTTCCGAAAAATCTCTGGATATTTATCAAAAAGCCCTTGATGAACGAATCTTTTTGCCTCAACCTCACCAAAATATATATAAGAAACATTATATTTTTTTAAAAGCCCCTCAATTTCTCGAATATCGCTTGAGGTATAGATCCTTTCAACATCCGACCAGCGCCTATCTATTTCGCTCCTGTTGGGATATCTCCAGTTGATCTCATGCCCCGCCCAACCAATAACTGTCGGAAGTCCTGTAAATGTTGTGATCGCAGTATTCCATTCGTACAAATGTCCTGGCGCCTGGAGGACAACCGGTTGTCCCTCAAGATCCCTGAACCATAAGATCGCCTGGTAATCATACGGATGCTCTTTCTTGATGTATGATTCCCCGTTAAGGTCAGGTATGCCATTGAAGCTGCTCGATTTACCTATGGTGGCAAAAACAGGATACATAGATACCATGAGGATCAGGATTACTGCGATAGTACCCCATACTTTTCCAGGATCGATCTGCTGTCTTAACTGGAATAATACATAACCGGCTGAAACACTCCACAGGATCCAGTTCTGGAGGTAAAATTTGAAGATTGTGTTCAGGCGGATTAAAGATGGATCCCCGTGCCCCAGGGCATCCAGAATATAAAAGAACTCACAAAAAACAGATATTAATACGCCTGCGTTGATCAATATCAAAATTAAAACAGTATTCTTATTTTTGTCTTTTCGAATGGAAAGTGTCGACAGAATAAGGAGGGGAAGAATTAAAAGCAATATTTCGAACTCAAATATTGGTTCTTTAATGTTATCAAAAATAAAAAGTTTGAACTCAAAAATTGTTATCAATGCTGCAATTGATAGTAAAATGTAGGAAACATTTGGAATATTTGAATTATTTCCCGGGTTATTTTTGATATTTTGAAATATAAAAGTGTAGATCATAAAAATGAATAATCCGTATATCGCTAAATAAAAGATCAGAGGCGATCTTCCTGATGGAACCAATAAAATACTCTTATCTATTTTATAGGAAAGGTGATAAGGAAGATATAAAAGATAACTTGCAGCAGTCATGACTGCTATAGAAATTATGGGTTTTATGGGTTTCAAATGCTCCTTTTTTTCATTCAGGTTAGAAAAGATCATTGTTGTTAATGAAACAAGGATCCCCAGGACAATATATAAAGGATAATCCCATGTATTCAGGGGATATAAAAATCCTATAGCCAGTCCCAGAATAAGAACATTCTTCCATTCAAGAAAATCTGATCTGATATTATTTAATAGAAGAATAATGACCAGAAGCTGGAAAGTTACAGAGATCATATGCGGATGAACGTCACCCTGGAGGTACGAAAAAAAAGGAAATTCATTGATCGTATCTGGAATGACCCGTGAACTGGTCCAGTAACTAAATGAGAGGAGCCCCTCTAAACCATTTCTCAGGATGTCCAGCAATTGAAAAAAACCCACAAGATTTCCTGCCATGGTTACAAAAAAAGCAGTTATTACCCCATATTTTATTCTTTCGGTCAGGTTGAATCCTATTCCAAAGGCAGTCGTAAACGACAGGGCGAAAAAGGATGCTGTAGCAAGATTAAATGCTATTGATGGAAATACTCCTGAAATTTTAATTAGATTTGCAACTATCAGATACCCGAAATAATAATAATAAGTAACATTACCCGACATCCATGGATCAAGAGGAGGAAATTCAGATGTTCGAAGCATGCTGTTTATGAATGTCATATCCATGAATTTCTCACCTCCAGTCCAGTAAATTTCCGGGCTATATGCACGGATCATAGTAAAAATAATATATGATAACAAGAAAAGGAATTCAAATTTAAGAATATAGGCTTTATTTACAGAAATATGCGTTTTTTTCATATAAATGAAATAAATTATGAGCGAAATAATTCCCGTAAATGCTAAGGAAAACAATACAGAAAAATATGAATAGCCAGTAAAAAAAGATATTATCCAGCTAAAATATGTTGTTAGCAATATGCCAAGAGGTTTTGAAACGCAATATCCCTGATCTTTTAAATTCCGGCAAAAATAAAAAGAAATAGGAAGAGCCAGAAGGGCAATGATCTGAAGAACTATCCACCATGTTAAGATCTCTATCAGGTTCAATCCCATAAGAATTCATACCATAACCTGAAGATCTGAGACCCCATCCCGAAAACATCTTTTACAAGATTGACTTTTGTAGTTCCCCCTTGCTCCCATTCTACAGGAAATTCTTTTACTTTATATCCTGCTCGCTGTGCCCTCACGAATAATTCCGTATCCCAGAACCAGTGTGTATCTTTTATCTGATCAATTAGCGCGAACAGCGATTCGCGTCTGAAGGATTTAAAGCCGCACTGGTGGTCATAGAGCTTTGAATCGAGCATCAGGCGGGTCAGGAAATTGAAACCTTTGCTGGCAAAGCCTCTTTTAAATGGTCTTTTGACATTACTTTGCGGAAGCATTCTTGAGCCTGTTGCAAAATCGTATCCATCCCGGATGGATTGGATGAGCTCTAAAAGATGCTTCATATCGGTAGCTAGATCAACATCTATATAACCAAGTATTTCACCTTTCGATGAATTAAATGCCCTATTCAGGGCGCGTCCTCTCCCCTGTCGTTCATTAGAATGGAGATGTTTAACAAAATCATATTTATTTGCGAGTGATTCACATATCCTGTCTGTACCGTCTTTGCTTCCATCCTCTGCAATAATTATTTCAAAAGAGGGCGAGATCTCACGAAGGGCTGCTGCTGTTCTTTTTACTGTTTCTTCTATTCTATTAGCTTCATTATAAGCAGGCAGGACTATAGATATCTCTACCATTAATTACTCCAGAAAAATGTTTAAAATCATTATCAAAAAGAAATGATCTTATTTCATTCCGTACACGTTTTTCTTTCTTCTTTCGATAGTATCATTTAGCCTGTCACGGTCTGTGGAAGGCGGTTTTACTTCAACAAGTTTTTTTTCAGCTCTTTCTGGAGGTTTTTTCTTTCTGGAGTCCCAAACATTATCATATACATCCGACATTGTTCAATCACCTTTTCGCATGTTCTTTCATACTTTTATTGACCTCATTCTTAATAAAGCGAGGGGATACCTTATAAAGTCCTTGCTTTTATTACTCTATTCTTCAAAACCCCAATATTTTCAATTTCCACTTCCACATTATCCCCAACGTGTAATTCGCCAACTCCAGGGGGTGTCCCTGTGGCTATGACGTCTCCGGGTTCAAGTGTCATAATCCCTGAAATGAACTCGATCAATCGAGGGATATTAAAGATCAGTTTGGATGTTCTTGAATCCTGTCGAAGTTCCCCATTAACTCTTGTCCTTATAAAGAGGTCGCTTACATCCAGGTCTGGATCAGTTATGAAAGGTCCAATAGGGGCGAAAGTATCAAAACTTTTAGATCGTGTCCATTGTCCGTCAACTTTCTGTAGGTCTCTGGCTGTAATGTCATTGAAACAAGTATAACCCATTATAACACTTCCCGCAATAGATGATTGGACGTTCCTGCACTTTTTTCCGATAATAATGGCAAGCTCACCTTCGTAATCTAGACGTCTTACCTGATCAGGATATTCTATCATGCCATTGTGACTTTGAGTTGATGAGGGTGGTTTTAGAAATATCAAAGGATTTTTTGGCAATGGCATACCCAGCTCCCTGGCGTGGTCAGTATAATTCAGTCCAACACAGATTATTTTACCTGGATTTGTTGGCGGCAATATTTCAAGTTCTTCAAGAATAAATGTATCACTATAAAGCCCCCTATTAACAACAACCCTATCTTTTCGAACTTCACCCTGGAATGTTTCATTGTCAAATTTGAATCTTCCTATCATGAGATGATACCTTTTCACGTTTAATTTGCAGCTTTGCCTATTAAGATTTTGATTGGAATTATGAATAATGATAAGAATATTTCTTAAATCGAAAGATTTATACCTCATCAGTATCATTATGATAATTATTGTGTACATATAATCAAACGGAGGAAAAATACAAAATGAAATTTGTTCACGTACAATCGGTACTCCCTCAGGAGGATGTTGTTGCATTAAAATCAAAAACGGGAGAATCATCTGTAAAGGAAGCCATTTCAAAAGCAGTATATTATTACTTGAAATTTGCAAAGGAAGAGTAAAATGAAAGATATTTCAAAATACGTTACGTCAATCCAGATGAAAACTAAGGAAAATGATCGCCACAACATATCGATCGGATTTGAACGAAATGGTGCGATGCGATTATGTTTTCAGGATTCTGCGCAAATGGGGCAGAATTCAACATATATTAATGAAGCATCTTTTCCAAACAGTGGAATACTTGTTCATGGATTATACTCAATGTGGCTTTCGATTTTCACAAGGCAATTGCCTTTTTCTTCGGTTGAATAGATTTTGTCTTAAAAAGTGTTTTATAGCAAAAAATACCAATTAAAGCTATGGTAACCATTGCTATATTGATCGGATCGGAATCAGACCGGCATATTGCCGATAGAACAACAAAAGTGCTGGATAATGCCGGGGTGGATTATGATGTCCGGGTTATATCAGCTCACAGGGATCCGCAGGAATTAGAGGCATATGTTTTAAGCAGTGACGCAAGCGTATATATTGCTATTGCAGGATTATCGGCTGCACTTCCTGGTGTGATTGCATCCCGGACAAAAAAACCTGTTATTGGTGTCCCTGTAAATTCAAAGCTGGGCGGGTTTGATGCGCTTTTATCAATTGTCCAGATGCCAAAAGGGGTGCCTGTTGCCTGTGTGGGGATTGATAATGGCGAGAATGCGGCATATCTGGCTTTGAGGATTCTTGGAAAAAATTGATCATAATGAGATTTTGATCACCACAATTATTAAGAACTAATAAGATTATAAAGTGTTCCGATGAGCGAGTTAAAGGTCTCTGACATAACGGGAAACCCTTTGAAGATCGGCAGTTTAGTAGAATATGTAAATACGGGAACAAAAGGAACTGTCACTGAGATTATTTCAGATGATGAAGGTTTATGGGCGCTTATCGATAAAACAAATCTATTTTATAAACCTGAAGTACTAAAAATAATTAGTTCTACAGAAGAAAAAGAGCTCGTGGAAAAAGAATTGTCACGAGCGGAAATTAACGAAGCTTTAGAGAAACAGATCGAAGCCGCAAAATCTTTAGAAAGTGGTGAAGGCAGCCAGGTTGGCGGCGGATAGAAAACATCCTTATCGATTAATTGTACCTTATTAAGAGAAACACAAAGCTTCGCCATAATTAATTTTGAAAAGTTTTGTCATGTATTATCATTATCGATTCGTAATCTTTAAGTACTTTAGGGGATTTGTTAGGTTTCGCAAGGGATTGTAATGGTTGTTCGATACAATAAAACACAACATTGTCGGGATGAATAGAACATAATTGACTTGTTTTTCGTTCTACAATCTACGATGTTGCCGTCGCTCGTTTGTTGTATCGCTTCCAGGTGAGCAATTTCTTGGAAAATACAAAAATTAGGAGGTAAATAAACGTGGCTGACACAATAGACCTATATAGCGACAGAGGAGCAAAACTCAAATCAGGCGTCGACATCAACGACATAAGCCCAATGAGAAATGCCGCTATCAAATCAATAGTCACCGGTATCAAGCGAACAGCAGCCGTTGACTTAGCAGGAATCGAGAAAACCTTAGCAAACGCTACAATCGGTGGCAAAGGAAGAAAGATCCCAGGCAGAGAAATGAAATTAGACATCGTCAAGAACGCTGCAAAACTCCAGGCTGCAATTGCAGATATGGTAAAAGTTGACAGCGGAGACGACACAGTAGTTAAAGCCTTAAACGGTGGAAAACAGTTAATCGTTCAGGTTCCATCCGTCAGGATAGATGTAGCAGCAGAATATGTATCATCATTAACCTGCGCAGCATCAGCAACAACACAGGCAATCATAAGCCAGTTCAACATCGGCATGTTCGATGCACCAACCATCAAATCAGCCGTCTGGGGCCAGTATCCACAGACACTCGATATGGTCGGCGGAAACGTAAAGTCAATTGTCGAAATCCCACAGAAAGATGAAGGCTTTGGCTATACATTAAGAAACGTTATGGCAAACCACCTTGCAGCAACATGCAAGAAGAACGCAATGAACACAGCAGCACTTTGCTCTATCCTTGAGAACACCGGTGTCTTTGAAATGGGAGACGCAATCGGTAACCAGGAGAGACATAGATTACTGGCATTCTCGCACCAGGGCTTAAACGCCAACAACATGGTGTTCGGAACAGTAAAAGCATTAGGCAAGACCGGAACAATCGGTTCAGTTGTCCATGCATGTGTCGAAAAGGCAATTGCAGACAAGGTAATCAGCGCAGATAAGAAATTCGCATCTGGCTATACAACCTACAAGACCAACGATGTTGGAAAGTGGAATGCATATTGTGCAGCAGGCACACTTGTTGCAACACTTATCAACGCAGGCGCACAGAGAGCCCCACAGTCAGTATCTTCAGTATTGCTCTACTTCAATGACTTAATTGAAAAGGAAACAACACTCCCAGGATGCGACTTTGGTAAAGTACAGGGCGCAGCGGTCGGATTCTCCTTCTTCTCACACTCCATCTATGGTGGCGGTGGACCAGGAGTCTTCAACGGCAACCACGTAGTTACCAGACACTCAAAGGGTCTTGCAGTTCCATGCGTAGCAGCAGCAGTTGCTCTTGACGCAGGCGTTCAGATCTACAGCCCAGAAAAGACCTCAGGATTAGTAGGAGAGGTTTTCAGCTCAGTAGATGAATTCAGAGAGCCGATCAAGGCAGTAGCAGGAGCCGTATAAATCGGAGACTTGAATGGTAAGAGCTGCTCCAATACCTGGAAAACCGATCCAGATCAAAGTATTTCCAAGTAGGTTATTACAGCCAGAAACTGCTGAAAAACTCTTAAATGAGATCGATCAGGTAAAAGGCGTAATACGAATGTTAGTTGGCGGAAAAAATCTGCCAAGGAAAGTCACATGTGGACCTGGAACCGGGTCAGATGTGAACCACCCTAATAGGGAAGTAATCCATGTTGGGGACATTGCATTCGAATTGCATGTAATGGTAGGCGAAGTGATCGTCGAAGTAGAAGATGAAAGTTCAAAGGAAGAATTAATACGAGCGTGCGAGCGAGCGCTGCCTTTCCCCTTCGAATTCAAACAAGGTTTCTTCATCAAAACAAAAGCTACTCTGGTCGATTATGGAAAGTATGGGTTCAAGAGCAAGGATGATGAAAGCATCAATCTTGAAGATGAACGAATGCTTGGCCTTATAGATCCGCATGCAAATCCGGAAAGTAACCTCTGTATAGTTGCAGGGGAAGGGAAATGATCAGTTTATTCAAGGAGCAGAAAGAACCGATTCAAACCAATTAGGAGGAAAAAATATGGCATACAAACCACAGTATTATCCTGGCAACACCTCAGTTGCTAAGAATAGAAGAAAACACATGTCAGATGATGTCGAGAAAATGAGAGATATCTCTGATGAAGATTTAACAGCTTTACTGGGCCACAGAGCACCCGGCGCAGATTACCCGAGCACTCACCCACCACTTTCAGAAATTGGCGAACCAGCATGCCCTGTAAGAGAAGTTGTTGCACCAACACCAGGCGCAGCAGCAGGCGACAGGATCAGATACTCCCAGTTCGCTGACTCCATGTACAATGGACCAGCAACACCATACTGGAGATCTTATCATGCAGCGATCAACTTCAGAGGAGTTGACCCAGGCACACTGTCAGGAAGACAGGTCAATGAAATGAGAGAGAGAGATATGGAAGAGTACACCAAGAGACAGGCAGAAACCGAGATCACCGACTGGGGTCTCTCTGGTCTTAGAGGCTGTACTGTTCACGGACACTCCCTCAGGTTACAGGAAGATGGGACAATGTTCGACATGCTGGACAGGCGCAGACTGGAAGGCGGCGTAATTGTGAGCGACAAGGATCAGGTCGGCGTACCAATTGACAGAAAAGTCAACCTTGGCAAACCAATGAGCGAAGCTGAAGCAGCAAAGAGAACCACTATCTATAGAGTGGACAACGTATCCTTCAGAAGTGACAAGGAAGTTGTAGAACATGTTCAGAAAGTCTGGGAATTAAGAACCAAATACGGGTTCGTCCCAAAGGCGTGAGGTGACTTAAATGGCAGTAAGATTCCAAAAAGCGATGGAAACAAAGTACGCAAAAGAATGGGGATCAAACAAGTGCGGCGGCGCAGCAAAGAACAAAATAACCGATAAGAAGACCAAATACCTCAGACTTGGTTATACACAGAACCCAAGAAAGGTAGAAATGGCAAAATGCGGCGCAGCGATCACCAAAAAGAGAGGATTGCAGGCATATGACCCCAAGTTGCACTTAGCAGGTATACCCCTTGGTCAGAGACAGTTGACCCCATACACAATATCTGGAACAGATATCGTATGCGACGGTGACGACCTTCACTTTGTCAACAATGCAGCAATGCAGCAGGAATGGGACGACATCAGGAGAACATGCGTTGTAGGTCTTGACTTAGCGCATGAGACACTTGAGAAGAGATTGGGCAAAGAGATCACCCCAGAAACGATCAACTACTATCTTGAAGTTTTAAACCACGCTATGCCTGGCGCAGCAATTGTCCAGGAACACATGGTCGAGACTCACCCAGCATTAGTAGATGACTGTTATGTGAAGATCTTTACAGGTGACCAGACCCTTCAGGATGAAGTAGACAAACAGTTCGTTATCAACATTGACAACGAATTCCCTGACAACCAGGCAAAACAGATCAAAGCCGCAATGGGCAAGACCTCCTGGCAGGCAGTACACATCCCAACCATCGTCACAAGAACTGAAGATGGACCAGGCACATCCCGCTGGATGGCCATGCAGGTCGGTATGACCTTTATCAGCGCATACCATATGTGCGCCGGTGAAGCAGCAGTCGGAGAACTTGCATTCACAGCCAAACACGCAGGACTTGTCGAAATGGGTGATATGATCCCAGCACGAAGAGCTCGCGGACCAAATGAACCAGGAGGATTATCCTTCGGTCATATGGCAGATATCGTACAGACCAACAGAGTTGGCCCAGAAGATCCAGTCAACGTAGTATTGCAGACTGCAAGCGCAGCCACAATGTTATATGACCAGATCTGGCTCGGCGGCTACATGTCAGGCGGCGTCGGTTTCACAATGTATGCAACACCAGCATACACCAATGATATCGTCGATGACTTCCTGTACTGGGGCAACGACTATGCAGCAAAGAAATACGGCGGAAATGGCAAGGCAAAAGCCACCATCGACACTGTAAAAGACATTGCTACAGAGACAACACTCTATGGACTTGAAGCATACGAGAAATACCCAACCACACTCGAAGACCACTTTGGTGGCTCACAGAGAGCAACAGTCATATCCATCGCAGCAGGCGGCGCAACAGCTCTGGCAACAGGCCACAGCCAGGCCGGCTTATCTGCATGGTACCTGTCCATGTACCTCCACAAAGAGGCTCACGGAAGACTCGGTTTCTTCGGTTATGACTTGCAGGATCAGTGCGGTGCAACCAACGTATTCTCAATTGCATCAGATGAAGGCTGCATAGGCGAATGCAGAGGCGCAAACTACCCCAACTACGCAATGAACGTAGGCCATCAGGGTGGATACACCTCAGTAGTAGCAGCAGCTCACGCTGGCAAAGATGCGTTCTGCGTCAACCCGTTAGTCAAGACATGCTTCGCAGATGACTTGATCAACTTTGACTTCAAGGACCCAAGAGCCTGTTTCGGCAAGGCAGCACTCAGAGAATGGGACCGCTGTGCCGGTGAGAGAGCTTTCGTCATCCCAGCAAAGTAAACAATTGTTAAGTAGGCTAAATGCCTACTTTCTCTATTTTTTTGGGAAACAGAATTAAAAGGAAATATTTATAACCTAGTTTGAAATTTATGGTGATGTGATTTAAAATGTCAGAAGCAACAGGAGAAGTTAAGAAATTACCCAAAGAGCCGGGAATGGTAACATGCAGGTTCTGTGACAGTACAGGAAAATACCTGAACAAACCATGTGAAGTTTGCGGCGGAAAAGGTAACGTCGAAGTCGTTGATAAGAATAGAAAATGCCAGTTCTGTAAGGGCAGAGGATATATGATGGCAGGGATCCCATGCACAACATGTGGTGGAACTGGCGCAACAAGACCTCTCAATAAACAGAGATTGTTTTAAGATTATAGATATCAGGGGTTTTTTTCCCCTGTATCTTTATCAAGAATCTGTAAAAAAAGTTTTTTAAAAATAATTATCTTTTATATTTATATTTTGAACTCATTTGTTTATAAATATAGTCATGTGCATTATTTACAGCATCAAGTTCACCGCGCAATACCAGTAGATTATCTGATTCTACATCTACTGTTTTAATTGCACATTTGCGTGTTACGAGTTCCAGATTGAATTTCTCTTCTACTTCCATTATCATCTTCTGGGGAACTCCAGGGGGAAGGACAAGGTCGTACAATCCATCCAAGGCTTTATTTTCTTCACTTTGATTTGTTTCATCTTCCTCAACAAATTCATCGCCAATATTTTTTTTATCATTATCAGTCATGGGGATCACTTAACTTCAAATCATTATCAAGTCAAATAAAGTTTGTGGTGAACACTACGAATTTTTCGGGGAAAACAAGAAAATGTCGAAACTGTTTTATCCTATTTATCCATATTCATGAAAAATCATGCTTACAAAATTAATTTTCCCACCACAATGGATCCCAACGCAGCCCTACCTCAGTCTTCCTTCCCTGACAGCGTTCTTGAAAGAAAATAATTGTGATGTAGAACAAATTGATGTCAATGTTACTTTTTTCGATCATCTCCTGAGCAAAAAGGGGCTCCAGGATCACTATGATAAAGTGAAAAAGGATTTTGGGAAGTTTGAAAACCTGAATGAATTATCTCCCCAGCTTCAAAACCAATATGTGGTTTTGAGCGGTTCAATGCTTTTTGGAGATTATGTCATAGAAAATGTGACTGATGCTAAAAATATCATCAAAAACAAAGATGAATTCTATGATATAGAAAAACTATTCAAGGCATTTAAGATCCTTGAGTTGGGCCTTAAACTGGCATCATCGGCCTATTATCCTTCTAACCTGACCTTTCATGCGTATGATATGCGATATTCCAGCCGTTCAAGCAAGGAGATCCTTGAGGCTATTAATGACAGGAAAGAAAACCTGTTTATTGAATATTTCGAGAATTTCACGCTTCCTGAAATACTCAAAGGAACGCCGGGATTGGTTGGCATTTCAATAATCAATATAAGCCAGTTGATACCTGGATTGACTCTTGCATCTATTATCAAAAAAGCCGATCCGAAGATCCATATCAATATTGGCGGCAGTGTCTTCACCCGGCTAATAAATGAAATAAGTAAGAACAAAGAACTTTTCTCAATATTTGACAGTGTGATAGTCCATGAAGGAGAAACCGCATTATTGAATCTTATAAGGCATCTGGAAAAAAAGTTTGATATTCAGGACATTGAAAATCTTATATATAAAGACGGCCAGGAAATAAGGATCAACAGACTCAGTTCGGCAGGAGAAGATGTAAATTCCCTGCCAACACCATGCTTTGACGGTCTTCCTCTTGATAAGTACCTGTCCCCTGAACTTGTTATCCCGATACTTTCATCGCGCGGCTGCTACTGGAACCGTTGCACTTTTTGCGATCATGGTTATGGCTATTCCGGAAAATACAGGCCAAGGGAAGTTGATCTTCTTTTTAATGATATCAAGACCCTGAAAGACAAATATAATACTAGTTTTTTCACATTCCAGGATGAAGGTCTGGCTCCTAAAATGATGGGGACTTTATCTGATAAATTAATTGAAAGCAAATTGAATATTTCCTGGCTTGCCGACTCAAGATTTGAACCTGCATTTTCACCCCAGATCGGGAAAAAATTATCACTTGCAGGATGCAAAATGCTTTATTTCGGACTTGAATCAGCAAATGAAAGGGTTCTTAAGTGTATGGATAAAGGTATCCAGAAAGAAAATGTGATAAAAATATGCAAGCATTGTAAAGACGCAGGGATCTGGGCGCATCTTTTCCTGATCTTTGGTTTTCCTACCGAGACCCATAAAGAAGCGCGTGAAACCATGGACTTTATCCTTGCCAATAATGACAGTATCCGTTCCATGTCATTCGGGAGTTTCCAGCTAACACGTCATTCAAAAGTATTTGAAGACCCATCTTCTTTCCATATTTCAAAAATTTCCAAAGATAATGAGATCGATCTATCTTTATGGTATGATTGTGAAGTTTCAGAAGGTTTATCGAAAAAAGAAACGGGTGCAGTCCTGCAGGAGTTCTATGATAAACTTGCGCGCAAGTATCTGGATCTGCCTATCTGGAGTAATCTTGACAGGGAGCATCTTTTCCTGTATATTGCTCATTACAAAGGATCAGGTAATGAGGTGGCAGACCTTTCTATCCTGATCCGGAATATTCAAAACAGGAAAAAGAACGTTCCAGGATCGGCGAAAAAGGGGAATCTTCATCCTATCCTGAATGAAGGGGTGTTTATCGGGACATTCAATTTTAACCTGGCGCAGATGATCCATTGCGGTCTTTCAGGCAAGATATCAGGAAATACCAGGCAGGAAAAAGTGAATGTGATATTTGATATCGATAATAATCGGATTTTTACTATTTCTGAACTTGCAAAGGATATTATTGGTAATAGCAATGGAACTACAAAGATATCAGCAATAATCGATCTCATTAAAGAAAAATATCATATTCCATATAATGAAGCAAGGTCAAAATGTGAGGGTTTCCTGAATGGGTTAATCGAAAAGAATATTGTTTCGATGAAATAGTAAATCTCAGAGGTTATCATAATATAGTTTATAGTTCATAATAATCAATAAAACTGGAAATACTATGGATCTTGATCGAATTAGCAGGTATAAGGATAAATTAAATATCATTTCCGAAAGGAAACAAGATATCGAAGAATGGGTTTCAGGTTATGATCCATCTGATTTTATCGAAGATAAAAAGACTCGACTTGCGGTTTATAAGGCATTCCAGGAACTTGTCGAAGAATATTTTGATGTTGCCGCAATGGCATGTAAAGATCTTAAAATAATTCCAAAGGATGATTATACTAATATCGATCTTCTGTTTGAGAAAAGTATCATAACTGTTAATTTAAAAAACAGTTTATCTGAATCTAATGGATTAAGGAACAGACTGGTACATCGATATAATGGATTGGATAATTCTTTGGCTTTTGAATCTATCATGGAACATCTCACGGCGTTTTCAGATTTCTCAGAGGTGATAGGGAAATGGTTGAGATCGAATCTATAAAGAAAGACTTTTCTTTCCTGTTCCCCCAAAATGATATTCTTGCAATTCTGCTTTATGGCTCCGTGGCAAAAGGTGAAGATACATTGAGAAGCGATATTGATATTTGTATAGTTTCACCTACCTGTAAAGACAAAAATGGTTTGTTGAATGAAATATACAGGAAACTGGATGTATTTTCTAAGAAATACGATGTCAGGTTTTTTGAAGAAATGCCGCTTTATATCCAGATCAATATCATAGAAAATAACAGGATCATTTACTCAAAAAATGTTTATGACTTATATGAGTATTTTTATAATTTCAGGAAGCTCTGGGACGATCAGGCAATGAGACAGAAGGTAACAGCCGCAGAGATGGCGCACATTTTGAGTTAATTTTCAATGGATATAGAATTTCTGGGCGTGTTTGTTTAAATTTATGAAGTAATTTCATAAAAATTTCTTTTTAATCCGCAAAGTTATGTCATTCTAATTTAATCTTCAGTAACCTTTAAATACATTATTATCATAATCATAGTTATAAGAAAGGCATATCATATCCAAAACTGTGCCTTCTCTTTGAAGGAGAATATAATGGCGAAAATAATGCATGTCCAGACCGTTCTTGTGGTAGAGGATATTGAAGCCCTGAAAGAAAAAACAGGCGAACCCAATACTAAAGATGCTCTCGCCAAGGCGGTCCAGCATTACCTCGAATGTGAATACACAAACGTGAAGGATATGTGGACAAAGAAGCTTGAAAATGTTGTTAAGAAAAGAACTAAAGAAATATCTATGGAGGCATAATAAAATGAAATTTGAAAGAAATGAAGACGCGGTATCGCCTGTAATCGGTGTAATCCTGATGGTGGCGATAACCGTTATATTAGCAGCGGTAATAGCAGCGTTCGTGTTCAACCTGGGCGGCAGTCAGCAGAAAGCACCTACGGCAAGTATAGTTGCAGCGAATAATCCCGATACACAAACCGTTGATATGAAAATAAGTCACAAAGGCGGAGATTTGCTGAAAGCAGGTGAATGGAAAGTATCTGTAGTTAATGCAAGTAATCCAGTCCCAGTATACGTGGTAGCTAATTCAACAAGCCTTGAATTTGGCGTTGGGTCACAAATTACCATAACAAATATTACAACAGGATGTCCTGAAATAGCAGATGCCAATTGTCATATAACCAGCTCACTTCTAACCAGTAATGCTTCTGCATTGGTAACGGGTACAAAATACGATGTCAAAATGGTACACATTCCATCCAGTGCAATGTTGGTTGACACTGTAATTGAAGTAAGATAAACCCACATTTCCCCCTTTAAAGGGGGATTTTCTTTTTTTATGGGGAAACAATGAAACAAAATGACGCTGCGGTATCACCTGTGATAGGGGTAATTTTAATGGTAGCCATTACTGTAATTTTAGCGACTGTTATTGCAGCAATTGTATTTGGTTTCACTGCAGACAGACCAACCGAACGACCGACTTGTGCTATCAAAGTAGAAGCTGTTACTGATACTATCGGAATTGATTTCAGGATATTGCATTCAGGGGGAGACAGGCTTGTTAGCGGGCAATGGAAGTTGTCTATTGTTCCTGTGGGTAATGCGCCGATTTACAGGGATTCGAGTACGGATTTCAATGTCGGTGACCAGATAATAACAACTAACCTGACAAGCGGTACTGGAAATTATATAGTGACAAAAAATGCAGTTTATACTACTGATGTTCCACCGGAAGAACTGAAATCCGGTGAAAAATATGAAGTTATGATTGTCGTATTTCCATACAAGGCTCTGGTACTTGATACGGTTATTCTGGCGAGGTAATGATGTATGAACTCAAAACAAATAATCCTGATTTTTATAATGTTTTTCATTATGGTTCTGATTCTATCGAGTCCTCTCTGGCTTGAAGCAGCTCTTCCCATCATGAAGGATTACCTGAGTTCAGTGATGGTTACTCTTGAAAGCTGGTATGACTTTTTGAAATTCATATCAGCCCACATTGCAGATATTTTCACGCGAATTCTTGAAAAGTACGTATTTAAAGGTTAATATATTATGAGTTAAGATATCTCTCTATTCTGCCCATTCCTTCTCTGATTTTCTACGCGTACCTCTTGCTGGTATATGGGAAATTTATTTCGAGAAAAGATGGCGTATCCTTTTCGAGATTGATGAAAACGAAAAAAGAATCATTATTGTTGGATTCAAACATAAAGATGAAATGATTCAGACTTAGAATTGTTATTTCATTATATCGCGAAGCTTCTTGAATTTTCCGGAATTATAATCTTCTTTACTCTCTTTGATCTGTTCAATAAGATCAGTATCCGAAAGAACTTCAAGGGTAGATTTCATAGATTCATACTCATCACTGGAAATAGTTATCCACTGTGCTTTATGTTCCGAAGAAGCTTCAATCACACTACTCATTAAATATTCTTTAGTACCTTATTCTATATTTAACCATTGTTTCTAATTTTATTAAACCTATTTTCGTAAGTTGAGATATCTTTCTATCCTGTCCATTCCTTCCCCGATATTCTCAATACTATTGGCATACGAAAACCTCAAATACCCTTTAGCCCCCACACCAAAATCGATCCCGGGCGTTACTGCCACTCCTGCTTCTTCAAGGAGCCTGCCGCTTAACTCCAATGAATCACTGCTAAACTCTTTTACATTTGCAAGAACATAATATGCCCCGTCAGGCTCATAATTTATCCCGAAACCGATCTCTTTTAGCCTCTTTATGATAAATTTCCTGCGTTTGTCATATGTAGTTATCATTTCCTTTACATGTTCCTGCGGTCCTCTTAACGCCGCAATTCCAGCATGCTGGACAAAGCTGTTGGCGCAGATGAAAAAATTCTGCGAAAGCGTCTGGAGGGGTCGAATATATTCTTCTGGCGCTATGAGATACCCCAGCCTCCATCCGGTCATTGCATATAACTTGGAGAAACCATTCAGGACAAACGCATTTTCCGTGAATTCAAGGATCGAATGGTCTTTTCCTTTATATACCAATCCCTGGTATATTTCATCTGAGATAATGGGAATTTCCCCGGCTGATTCAGCTATTCCCCGGATACTTTGAGGAGGCATCACATGTCCTGTGGGATTGCAGGGGGAATTGATCAATATGGCTTTTGTTTTTGAGGTGATGGCTCCTGCCACTTTATAAGGTTCAAGATTGAACCCGGCGGCTTCATGAGTATGTATGAAAACAGGTTTCCCGCCAAAGTACTCCACGAAATTGGGATAACAGGCATAATAAGGATTTGACATAATGACCTCATCACCCTGTTCCAGCAAAGCTATAATAACAAGAAGCAGCGCAGGACTTGTTCCCGATGTTACTATTATTTGCCCCGGCTTAATATCAAGTTTGAACCTGGAATTATAATTCTCTGCTATAGCTTCCCTTAGCCCGGGAAGTCCAAGGCTGTGAGTGTATTTTGTTTCACCTGACCATAGCGCGCTTGTTGCTGCTGTGCGTATATGGGGCGCTGTCGGGAAATCTGGCTCTCCGATCTCAAGATGGATGATATTTCTCCCACTTCGCTCAAGTTCCTGTGCTCTTTCAAGGACTTCCATTACATGAAACGGTTTTATTTTCCTGTCCAATAATTTATTGTTTATGAACAATTTAATCGCCTCGTTTAAGATTGACTTTTTGAACAACTCAAATTTTAAATATAAAGTGAGTTATAAGAGATATATATTATGGGAGAGTTTGAAGATAAGCGAGAAAAAGCATTAGAACTATACCATCAAAATAAATTAAATATTGTTGATCATGCTCTTGAAAGAATGATTGAAAGGAGCATACGTATCACATTCATTATCAAAGAAAATCTATTAATAATAACAGTAATTCGTGAACAGGAGTAAGGAAATATGACCAAAAATGAAATCAAGTGTGTAATGTGCGCAGGACAAACCGAAGAAGCTAAGGACATTGTTATCACTTCAACCGTTCAGGGTCGTGAAATTATCATTACAGGACTTACCGGTACACGCTGCCCTGGATGCGGGGAACAGTATGTGGATGCAGAATCTAGCAAAAAAGCCATAGAAACAGCAAATAAATTCCGTAAACCAGCAATTATTTTCAAACGGAAGGTCACAGTAAGCGGAGGCCGGCGTGTGATAGGGATACCAGAGGAGATTGACCGTGCGCTGGGAAAGAAAGATAATGTGGACTTGTGGCTTGAGGGCGATAAAATAGTAGCCCAAGTCTACTGAAACCCTTCCCATACCGTCATGATTCGCTTGGATTATATAAATAACTACTAATAAATTCCTTCCACACTCGCTTCTATCATAAAATGGATTGAAGAACAGGCTGGAT
>JAPMTR010000086.1 GCA_026552975.1 Candidatus Methanoperedens sp. | reverse complement strand
TCCGAACACAGAAGTTAAGCCTGTCAACGTTTTACATTGTACTAAGATGTGCGAACTCTCGGGAACTGTAGAAAGTCGCTATGCTCACTTATTTCAACTTGTTTTTATAAATATTTTAAAAAATCTCTAAAGCTTACATTCATATATTTTCACCTCCTATTTGAAGAAAAAGTGGTTATGGAAACTCAAAGAACACATAAACGCGCAGGAGTGCGTAAATGTACCTTACACCAGATGAAGAAAAACTCATGAATGGTGAGCGTGGCTCAACATACCAGAAAGCTATCGAGATACTTGTAGCACTTGGCGATATCTATGGAGCTGACAGGCTGATCCCTATAAAGAGCGCACAGATCGCAGGGGTTTCATATAAAACAATTGGAGATGCAGGTCTTGAATGGATATCAGACCTGAAAGGGAAAGTAGTTGTGCCTTCAATTCTCAATCCCGCAGGCATGGACCTTGAATGCTGGAGAGATATGAAGATAAGCGAGGAATTCGCGAACAAGCAGCAGGAAATAATAAGGGCTTACGAAGCGCTGGGTGTAAAAACAGAGTGCTCCTGCACGCCTTATACAATCTACGACGATCTGGTAGGTTTCGGCGATCATATCGCGTGGAGTGAATCCTCTGCAATATCTTATGCCAACTCTGTTATCGGCGCGCGCACGAATCGGGAAGGTGGGCCGAGTGCGCTTTCAGCTGCACTTATTGGAAAGACCCCGAATTTTGGTTTTCACCTGGATGAGAACAGGGTTCCTGTTGTCACGATCATTGTGGAACCGAAGCTTCATGATTCAGATTACGGCGCACTTGGATATATTGTGGGAGCGATGATCGGTGATAAAATCCCGATTTTTAAGATTCATTCCCACCCTAGCAAAGATGAACTAAAATCACTTGGAGCTGCGATGGCTGCATCCGGCGCAGTTGCTCTGTATCATGTCTTGGGGATTACGCCGGAGTTCGATAAATTCGAGATTCCTTCTGAAAAGATCACCATCGAGAGAAGACAAATACAAGAGGTTTATAAGTCACCGTATAATGATATTTCGTTAGAGCCTGACCTCATTGCTTTCGGATGTCCTCATAGCAGCGTTCCTGAACTTGAAAACCTGGCATGCCTCCTGGAAGGGAAAAAAGTAAAAAAAGAAACGTGGATCTGCACTTCGCGCGCGATCAAGAACAGGAATTTGGCATTGATAAAACGCATCGAAAAAAGTGGTGCAAAAGTTTTTTGCGATACCTGTATGGTTGTCTCACCAGCAAGTGAAAAATTCAAATTGATGATGGTTAACTCAGGTAAAGCACATAAGTATGCACCAAATCTTTGTGGAGTGAAAAGTGTCCTGGCAAGCACAAAAAGGTGTGTAGAAATGGCTGTAAGTGGGTGACATGTGCGTCCATATTATTATTAAAATCAGGACTGAAAATATTATTTTTAAAAAAAAATTCGATGCAATAACCTAACAATAACAATACATAAATACCAAAGTACCAATTTAAGGGCTGAGGTATAAATAAATGTTTTTAGTAGGTGAGGCTTTAATCGGCGAGGCACCAGAACTTGCTCATATTGATCTGATCATTGGAGAAAAAACAGGACCTGTAGGACAGGCATTTGCAAATGGTTTTACTCAGCTTTCAGCGGGACATACTCCCCTTCTTTCTGTCGTAAGACCAAATCTTCTTGCAAAACCTGCAACTCTTATTGTCCCGAAAGTAACGGTAAAGAACATGGCTCAGGCAGCCCAGATATTCGGGCCGGCCCAGACCGCAGTTGCACGGGCTGTTGCTGATTCAGTAGAGGAAGGCATTATCCCCCTGGACCAGATAGAAGACCTTGCTATCATAGTGAGCGTTTTTATCCATCCTGAGGCAAAAGATTATAATAAAATATATCGATATAATTATGGCGCCACAAAACTGGCATTGGAGCGGGCCATGGAAGGATTCCCGGATACAAAGACTCTCATGTACGAGAAAGACAGGACAATGCACGCCATTATGGGATTCAAAGTTGTAAGATTATGGAACCCACCATACCTGCAGGTGGCTTTTGATATGACTGATATCGAAGGTGTAAAAAATATACTCAAACAGATTCCCCAGAGCGATCACTTAATTATTGAGGCAGGAACGCCGCTGATCAAACAATACGGGGTTAATGTTGTCCATGCGATCAGGGAAGCCCGACCGAATTCATTCGTAGTTGTGGACTTAAAGACTCTTGATACGGGTAATCTTGAAGTGCGCATGGTAGCTGATGCAACCGGGGATGCAACCGTTATATCTGGATTGGCGCCCATTTCAACGATAGAAAAGGCGATCAAGGAAGCAAGAAAGACTGGTATTTATTCAGTTATTGATATGCTTAATGTCGATAGTCCTATGGATGTTTTAAAAGCTTTGCCTGTAAAGCCAAGTGTCGTGGAATTGCACAGGGCGATAGATACTGAAGGAAAATCGGGACACGCGTGGGGAGACATCCCTGCCATGAAGAAATTATCTGAAAGAATGCTTATCGCAGTAGCCGGCGGCATTCGCGTTGACACGGTCAAGGATGCCCTTAAGGCAGGCGCAGATATCATTGTTGTTGGGCGCGCCATCACGAAAGCAAAAGATGTACGATCCATGGCAGAGCAGTTCATAGAAGAAATTAAGCAGTCTGAGATAGACCAGTACAGGATCATGACAGATTTCTGATACGGAAGAATATCAAAAAAATCCATAATGAACAGAAGATATCTAAATATAATTTAGTATTTGATTTAATCTTCTGTTTTTACTTATTTTTACCCTGCGATTTTCCCGGAAAATGCAAATTGAAACAAAACCTTTATCAATCACAGATACATTATCGGAGGTACCCCCATCAATGAATCAAAGTGCCTGGGTGGGGTAGCTGGTTATCCTATGGGACTGTGGATCCTACGACTCGGGTTCGAATCCCGACCCGGGCCCCATTTTACTATTATAAGAAACCTATAAACACATTCAACCAAATCTAACCCCAATGAAATTCCAGATCCTTGACGCCGATTATACATATAGCGACAATAAACCCATAGTCCGGCTCTATGGCAGGGATGGATCAGGGAACAGCGTCTGCTGCATGGTTACAGGTTTTGAACCTTATTTTTATGTAAAAGCTCCACCTGAAATGGCCGATATACTTAAGGAAAAGTTCAAAGACCATGTTAAAATGATCGAACCTGTAAAACGTTTTGAACCCATCGGATATTTCAAAAATAAGATCCCAATGCTTAAAATCACTCTTTTTGACCCTAAAGGAGTCCCGGTCATCCGCGATGATGTACGAAAAATGGTGGATGAAATTTATGAGACCGATATCCTGTTCAGGAACAGGTATATGGTGGATAATGGGGTCGGGGGAATGAGCTGGGCAAATGTAGAGCCAGGTGGAACCCCGGGTATAAACAGCCAAGAAGTCTTAAGCACAGTCAAAATAACAGCCAATAAAGTAGAACCGGTGGATATTTTGAAAAACGCTCCACTGCGGCATCTTGCATTTGATATCGAATGCCTTCCATTAAATGGCGCTATGCCTGTGCCTGAAACTTCCCCGATTATTCTTTTAAGTCTTGCTTTTGCACCTGGGTTCAATGGCAAGAAAACAATAGTGCTTGTGGGTAAAAATACAAATAAAAACAAAAATACAACAGACGATGTTGAAAGCTGCGGTAATGAAGAAGGGATGCTTCGTCGATTTTTTGATATCATCAAGGATTTTGACCCTGATATCCTTGTTGGCTACAACTCCAATAGTTTTGATATTCCTTATATCGTTGACCGGGTGAATATTCTTAATAAGAAAGGAGCGAGGATAGACTCAATAGCCGGAAGGGATGGGAGGAACCTCTATTACAGGAAGATCGGAAATATCACTCGGGTAAGTGTGATGGGACGCATAGCAGTGGATGTGCTGCCGCTTCTTCGAAAGGAATTTTCACTCAAGCAATATACTCTCAGGAATTCAGCAAAAGAGTTGCTTGGAACTGAGAAATTAGATATACCCATTCTTGAAATGGAAGATCACTGGAATGACAATGGAGAGAAGCTTTCAAAATTCATTGAATATGCAAGGCGCGATTCAGAACTTGCACTTCTTTTCCTTTTAAAACTTCGGCTTATTGATAAATACATAGCTCTTGCAAGAGTGAGCGGAACACTTCTTCAGGATATCCTGGATGGAGGGCAGACGCAGATGGTCGAGAACCTGATACTTCGGGAATATATGAAAAATGATCGTGTGCTTGCCACAAGACCCACAGGCGAAGTATCCGGCGAGCGATATGAAGAAGGTGAAGAACTGGCTGGCGCTGAAGTGCTTCCGCCAAAAAAGGGGCTTCTTGAAAATATCGTTATACTTGATTACAAATCCCTTTACCCTACAATAATGATGGCGCATAATCTCTGTTACACGACGGAAGTTATAGGGGAAATGCCGCATGATGTTATTAAAACACCCAATGGTGGTGTTTTCGTTTCAAAAAATATTGTTAAGGGGATCGTCCCATCCATTCTCGAAGATCTTCTAGATCGTAGGCAGCAGACGCGTGCTAAAATGAAGACCGCAGACGAAGACGATAAACGAGTACTTGATGCCACGCAGCTTGCCCTTAAGATCCTTCTTAATAGTTTTTATGGCTATTCAGGATACACAAGGGCGCGGCTTTACAGTTTGACACTTGCAGGAGCTGTGACAAGTTTCGGGCGGGAAAATATCCTGCACACAAAGGACCTGATCGAGAACGATATCACAGAAATGATCCTTAAAGATGGAAAAGTTTTGAAGAAAGATATTGGCATTGATGGAAAACATGTCGGGCTCTCAGTCGTATATGGAGATACGGACAGCGTTTTTGTGCATCTCCTTAACAGGGATATCACTTTTGATGAGGCGCAGCTTGTCGGAAATAGTATCGCAAGAACCGTTACAGACTCACTTGTTAAACCGATGGAACTTGTTTTTGATTCATTTGCAAAACGTGCCATTTTTCTTGCGAAGAAACGCTATGCACTTCTTGTCCAGGAAAAAACTGCACAGGGAATAAAAGAAAAAATTAAAGTAAAGGGAATGGAGACAGTACGTCGTGACTGGTGTGAGATCACAACAAAGACCATAGAAAGAGTTCTTGAACTTGTTTTAAAGGAAGCGAAAGTCGATGATGCAGTGCTGCTCGTCAAGAATACGATAAATGAAATAAAATCCATTGATGCAAACAGTTCATTTTTTGATAGCCTTATTTTGACAAGGCAATATACAAAAAGTATTGGAAGTTACAAGAATAAGCAGCCCCACATTACTGTGATCGAAAAACTTCAGAAAAGAGGAATAATTTCCAATGTTGGCGACAGGATACCTTTTGTGATAATTGCCGGAAATGCTATGTTCGTTGAAAGGGCAGAAGACCCTGAATATGCCAAAAAGAAAAATCTGCCGATAGATGTTGATTATTACATTAATAAGCAGATACTTCCTCCGGTTGAACGCATTTTATCGGATTTTGGGGTTACAAAGGAAATGTTAAGAGGGATGGGGGAAAGGAAAGTACAGGTTGAAACCAAACAGAAACAATTATTTGAATTTTAGGAGACATTAAATTGAAGACCCATCCAAGATGTGCCCCATGTTTATTATCAAGAGTGCAGTTTGAAGCAGAACTTTCTACAAAAGACGTCACACTGCAGAAAAAAGCAATAATCGCAGGAATAGAAGTGCTTCGTAAATACATGGTCGATGGGGCGCCTGCAACTCATCTTTCAACAAAGATACACAGGGAAGCTTACAAGATCCTCGGAGATATTGATCCTTATTTTGAGAAGAAAAAAGAGAGCAACGCCTATGCATTGAAACTTCTTCCATTTGCCCGGGATTTTGTGATGGAAAAAGATCATTTCAGGCGGGCTGTGCTTGTTTCAATAATCGGGAATTCATTTGATTTTGGAGTTCTGGGCTTTGATGCTGATAAAGCTACAGCAAAGGATATGATGAAGAAGCAATTTCATCACGGGCTTGATGTGGATGATTCTGATAAAATAAGAATAATGCTTGAAAATGTTGTCTATCTTGCGGATAATTGCGGGGAGATCATATTTGACACCCTGCTTTTTGAAGAGATCAAGAAACTTGGGGGGAAAGTCACTCTGGTAGTAAGAGGGGCGCCTATTCTGAATGATGTTACAATGACAGAATTGATTGAACTTGGCATAGATAAAAAGGTTGACAGTGTACTTACAACAGGTTCAAATGCTATCGGCGTCTGCTTAAAAGAAGCTCCGCCTGAGCTTGTGGATGCCCTCAAAAGCGCATCACTGATCATCAGTAAGGGTATGGCGAATTATGAGACCATGTCAGAATATGATTTCAAACCCATAGCCTATCTTTTAAAGACAAAATGTGACTCAGTGGCAGAGGCTCTGGAATTGTCTAAGAATATGAATGTGGCGAGGTTGGAGTTATAAAGCAACTACTTTTCATGTGTGGAAAAGTATATATACTATAAAAGAGCTTTTTATGCTTGTAAAGGAATAATAGGATGGACTCACTAAAGGTACGAATAAAAAGAAGGCTTGAGATGTATCTTGAGCTGGATATCGATGGCCTCAGGAAATTCATAATCGATATACTTTTACGATTGAAGAAACTGACCGTTGAACAATTGCATAAGGAGATTAATGAAAAATTCACTCTCTCTTATAGCGCAGTTGGTGCATCGATCGGATATATTCACTCTAAATTAGGCATTCTCCATGCTTACAAAGAATCATATAAAACCCCAATAGTTTATTCATTAAAAGAAGAATATCTGGATATAATAAAAAGCGCTTTAATTAAAACTGCTTCTAAGCCAGCATAGATGATATCTCATCATTCAATTTGATGAAGCGATGTATGGTTTTTTCATTAAGGTTTTTTCGTTTTAGATTTAAGATCATTTCTTCAACAGTCGCGATCCTGTTACCAATAATAAGATTATCAGCATGTGCGACTATTTTTTCTTCCAGGGTCACAGGAAGGTAATCCTTTTCAGGTAATCCAAGATCTTTTGTCTCATCCACAGGTATCCCGGCTCCGATGTGCCTTTCGATGATATGTACTAATTTTTCATCAAGTCCATTCTTAATTGCTATTGATGCGCCTTCAACGGCATGAAGTATTCCATGCGTTCTTGAACGTCCAATATCATGAAGGAGCCCGCCTGTGAAAACAAGATCAATATCTATTTCTACGGGAATTCCTTTTTTCTCTGACTTCTCACGTATATTCAAAGCTATTTCCCTGGAATATCCTGCAACGATCTTACAGTGATCGATCACGGATTGAGAACAGCCTGATCTAATAAGTAGATTTATAGCTTCTATCTTATTCACGCAGTTGCACCGGTCGCAAAAGTGCCTGTGGTCATTTCTTCAAGCTGTATGATCCTTTGTTTTAATCCCTGGATAACGAATTCATTTTCCTGGTATATCAATTCCCCCCCACAAAGGGGGCATTTGAATTCCAATTCGGCCGCAACTTCAAAAAGGAAGCGTCCATCCTGTTTTTCACATAAATAAAATACTTTGTCCTCTTCAAACTCAAGTTTTGTCTTAAGGTTCTTTAAGAGCTTTTTTGCTTCGATATCAAGTTGTCGGTTCAAATTACTAAGGTCAAGTTTCCATAAGTATGTCAACCAGCCACTGTTCGCATCCCTTTCTCTTCGATAGTTAGCAAGCCTGTTCTCATATAATATAAAAAGAGTACGCCTGACAATATTTAATAAAACATTAGTCGCCTGGGCTATCTTTTCATCTGTGACCTCTCCTTCGGGCATGTCATGGACCACTTTATATCCTTCCTCCCCGACAAGATTTATTAGATAACCTTTAACAACTGGATCAATTAAATCAACCAAAAAATTCACCATATCTTAATTGTCTTTATAGGACTTTAAACTTGCGTTTTATAGATCGCACAATTTTACCGACTATGTCCATAGCCATCCTGCGTGTACTCCCAGTCCCGAGTATCGAAGTCATCGGTTCATCAGGCCAAACTTCCGTCCCGGGGTGTGGTATGTCTGCTGCCTTCCCTTTATTCATATATTTCGCCAGAGTTTGTGAAATATCTAAGTTAATTTTTAATCGAATATTCGAATAAATAATATTCTTTACTGCGAAACATCGCGATCCTACTAAATCCGGGAGCTCTCCTGAAAAAGATCTTATATGAGCATCAAAAATGTTCATACCAGTTGAGAGCTCAACAGTATCGATACTTCCCTGGAAGCGCGGGTTTACCTCAATGACATAAACTCCTTTCTCGGTCAGCATGAAATCAACCCCATTTGAGCCCCGGAGTTTGAATTCAATGGCGATCTGCCTTGAAATATCCTCAATTTCATCACGCAATTTTGTTTCAAACGGAGTGACATTGCCACAATAAGCAAACGGTAATCTTGTGAGCCCTTTTATCCCTATCAATTGTTCATTCAAGGCCACAACCACCGCATCCTCCCCATTACTTATTACCGAGGCGCTGCATGGTGTTCCTTTTATGAATTCCTGGGCTATGAAATCATATGGATCTTTTTGTTCTCTGAAGAGGTTCAATTCTGTCTCGTTCCTGACAATAATATTCTTCATCCCCCCTGAACCCGATATTGGTTTTATCATTAAGGGATATTCAAGTTCATCTGCTTTACCAATCAGTTCAGTCTCAGGATGCGGTATCCCCATTGATCCAAGTTTCTTCGGGATCTTTGATTTATTTCCTGCCAGTTCCATGATATTTTCAGGATTATTCAGTGCATTATTAAATTTCAGGTGCTCAAAACCGGGCCCAAGTATAATGGCATCAGCCTCACCAAAAGATCCAATACTGTTCTTTAAATACGTTTCATCCATCTTTTCAATGATCTGCGATCTGGATGAACATTTTTGTGTATCCGCATCCCCGAAATGGTCAAGGGAATAAACAGTATATCCTGATCTTTTTGCGGAGCAGGCAATACTGCGGACATTGTTACCTATGACAATGACTTTCTTGATACCCGTCATAATTTCCCTGTCAAAGCAGTGTCTATTACTTCCTTTCCTGCTTTCTGGGGATTGATCTCACATTTTGCATCCGGGAAATGTGTTCTCAGGGCATCATTACCTGAAGCCGCCTGTAATCTGTCAAGCGTGATCGCAAGAGCTGCGACCTCAGAATGCGGCTGGTTCCCCACAGCGACATTCCAGTCTGCAAGCCCATAGAGTTCAGGCGGTACTTTTTCAGCACCTACAATTATCATAATAGCATCCGTCGATATCTCGGGGATCGCATCTGGAAGATTTATTCCATACATAGTAAGATGAATTACTTTACCCCCGGCTTCTTTCCATTTCTTGACCTCATTTTTCCAGCTTGTGATCCTTTTGACATAAAATGAGCCGCCCCATCGTGCTCCTGCATCTACCAGGCTTTTTTCTATGCCGCTGTCATCAGAATCAAGGAGCATGCCCTCAGCCCCCATGGCCCGTGCGGTGAGTGCAACATGGGTCGTTATCCTCTGGTCTCTCTGAATACGGTGACCGAGCCTTAGAATTACTATTCGCATAAAGGGTGATTATGCTGCATTATATATTTAATCTGCTCACTGTTCAGTAATCTTTTTATTTCTATTTTCCTTTAAGCGTCTGTCATGAAAAAAACGCTATTCGTTATTAAATTATTAATATTATTTATTTCAATGCCAGTCACCGTATCTGCTGTTTCCGAAATATCACTAAGCAAGATAGACAGACCTCAAAACGCAATACTATTCATTGTTGATGGTTTTGGCTCTTCTTATTTTTATCCTGAATATTCCCCTGAAGGACTTGATGGTTCAGCCCTGGTGAAAGCAAGGGCCGGGAACTTCTCTTTCGGGGCAAGGGTGGCTGATATCAGAACCGGACGTCCTGTCACGGGTATTGCACATTCTATGATCGTGACTGGTTTTTCAGATGCTTTTGAAGAAACAGTCGGCTATCCCGATGCGACGATATTTGATGTTACAAGAGAACATGGTTTTGTAAATCTTGCTGTAATGCAAACGGGAGATTTCATAAATATGAGGAATGAGCAGGACATTATTTTGTATGCAGAGAATAATTCAGTTGAAGATCCTCTGATGACGATCCAGGCTGAGAAAGCCCCTCCGGGTATCTATGATGTAATGTATGAGTGGAAGATGAAACTTCCTGCTTATATGAATAAAACCAAAGGGGTGGGGAAATATATAGCACTTAACAGGTGGGGAATTGATTCAGCAAATGCCGTGGCAACCGAAATGATTAAGAAACATCCTTCTCAGAGATTCTTTCTAACCATGAACATAGGGGAGATCGATAGCGGCGGTCATAATATGGGTGACGATGATTATGTGAAGCTTATTGAGGCGTTGGATGCTGATTTTTATCCAATATATAGGACAGCTCTTGAAAATAATATCGCTCTTTTTGTCACAGCCGACCATGGCATGTCTTTTGCCACACTTAACGCAAGACGGGGAGGGCACAGTTCTGACAAATATTCAACAAAGCTTGAGAGTGTACGAATCCCCTTCATTATCCTTTCCCCGAATACAGTAACGGGAGTAATTGCGGGGGAGTATGGGCAGGAGGATATAGCTCCAACGCTTCTAAGCGTGCTAGATCTACCTTCGAACCTGCAATATTCTGACGGTAATGCTATCAATATAAAGAAATATGCCAGTGTTTTTGTAAGATCCGATCCGAAATACAAGGTCTCACTATGGAATAATGGCCAAAAAGTTTCCGAACGATCTGATTCTGAAGTTATTTTTTCAGGTCTGCCATTAAACTCAAGTTATACAATAAAAGCAACAGGTAATGGCATAAATTTTGAGGAAAAAGTATCTCTGGATTCTGATAAGCAGTTCAATCTCATTAAACCCGGGAGGGGATCAAGTATCAGTAACAGGGGATTGATCGCAATAATTCTCATCTTGATAGTGAATATAACTGGAATTTTGATCATCAAGAGGATCAAGGATTGAGGCTTCAACCGTTTGATTATCGATATACAGATGTAGAGCAGGCATAACAAAATGTCTTCAAAACCCGGAAGAAATGATCCTTGCCCATGCGGCTCAGGAAACAAATACAAACGCTGTTGTCTAGACAAGAAGAATAATGAATATTTTGAATTAAGCAATAAAAAAGTGCCAGAATTTAAGATGCCACAGATCAGCCCTTTGGCAATGATGAGGATCGAACAAAAAATGATGAGAAATCCAGTGGAATTTGCTAAATTCAAAAAAGAATTAGACAAGATAGGGAGAACTGAGGAGATAAGGGATTTTATTTCAAAATCATGGAATCTTGATAAAATAAAAATAATGAGCACAGAAGATATTATTGGCAAATTGGGATGTATGAATATCAGGTTTGATATTGAAGACTTTAAAGAAAAGGCTCAAGAATATATTTCCGCTACCGACCTGTCAGAGGACTATTATTATACTCAGGATTTCCATGCAGAAGGACTGGATGAGGATTTTATTTTTCTTGCGATCATAGAATTATGGGATAGGATAATACCAGAACATGGAAATGTGGAGATGATTGACAACTTCATGCAAGATGGTTATGATTACCTGGAGAAAAAAGAAACTGAAACAGCAATAGAAAAATGGGAAAAAGCATGGAATTTGATATTGACCCTCGTGCCACCTGACATAAAATCTGTTGAGGAAGCTGATGAATACATTCCTGGTATGACACAATCTATTTACAATTGGTGTCAGGATTTTGAAATGGAACTCCACAATGCAAGTGTAACAAACGATTCTTTTTTCTGGAAAAGAATAAAATTCTGCAATGTTTTCTGCAGGATATTTCCCGACTCCGATGAGTTAATAATCCAGAACTTTATGCTTGCTGAGGCAGATTCATATGCTTCTATAGATGATTTTCCCACGGCAGATAGGCTATTTAAGGAACTGGTTAATTCATATCCAGATAATGTCTGGGGATATATCAACTGGGGGGATATTTATGCTTTTGAATGCCATAAATCCGCGAATTTTGAAAAAGCCCGTGAAATATATAAACTTGCTCTGGAATGCGGGGATGAAATAGAGGTCGTGAAAAAGAGATTAGAAAGTTTGAATAAAAGATTAATTTGACAGGAAAACTTTTAATACCTTAAAGAAAGTCAAACAAAAAGAGTTTTATGGCTTTTCATGTAATGCTTGTCCCAACCTTAAGTTGTCCTGCCAGATGCAGTTATTGCTGGAGTTCCGAAGTGGGATCCCCGGTAATGAACATTGAAACCATTAAAGAAGTAGTAGAATGGCTCAAAGATTTCAAGAAAGAGCCGGTGACTTTCACATTTCACGGCGGAGAACCACTCCTTGCAGGGGCGGATTTTTATAGACAGGCTTTGCCTTTACTGGCCGAAGGTCTAAGCCATCTGAAGACCGCTTTTGCCCTGCAATCCAACCTCTGGGTCCTCACCCCGGAACTGGCACAGATCCTTGCAAAGTATAATATTCCTATCGGCTCAAGTCTTGATGGCCCGCAGGAACTCAATGACCTGCAGCGGGGAAAAGGTTATTTTGAAAAGACCATGAAAGGCTATGAGATCGCAAAGGCCAATGGTCTAAAAGTTAGCTTTATCTGCACTTTTACCAAACATTCCGTGAAACAAAAAGAGGAGATCTTCAATTTCTTCCTTGAAAATGGTTATAATCTCAAATTACATCCTGCTCTGCCGTCTTTACGTACAGATGAACCTGAAAAATGGGCACTTGATCCTGAAGAGTATGGAAAATTGCTGATATATCTTATGGATAAATACCTTGAAAATCTGGGCAAGATCGAGATAATGAATATCGACCACCTGTGTAAAGCTTATTTCACTGGCAGGGGCACTGTCTGTACATTCGTGGATTGTATGGGAAGTACCTTCGCAGTCGGGCCTGAAGGGAATATCTATCCATGCTATCGTTTTATCGGAATGCCAGAATATATTATGGGAAATGTCCGTGATCACCCAAGCGAAGCAGATCTGGCCAGATCAGATGCATGGAAGCTTATGCACCAGTACAAAGATCATGTGGATAAGGAATGTGGCTCATGCACAAATATCAAGTTCTGCAGAGGCGGATGCCCTTATAACGCGATTGTACCGACCGGAGGCAAAATAGAGGGAGTCGATCCCCACTGCAAGGCCTATAAAATGGTATTTAAGGAAATAACAGACCGGGCAAATGAAGAGATGTTCGGGTCATTTGGCATGGACCCTTTCCAGCCCGCACAGAGAAGAAGCGCGAGGCCAAGTATTATGTCTTTGATAAATAAACGATAATATCTAAATCCCGGTCAGGACATTTGCGTTTATAAAATCAATCGAAAGGTTATTTTTTATGTGTAGAACGGGGAATTCTTATCATATCACCATATATTGCCCCATATTTTCGCCTGAGTTCAGAATATTTGTACTTCAAAAAATCACTCAACTCAGGTCTGGTTGTCAATCCCATATATTCCTTGGTGTAAATATTTATAAGATCGTCAAAGCCCTTACGGGAATTGCCATGTGCATAATTCTTTCCCGAATATCGCCTTATATCACCGTTGAATAGGGGAGAGATATGATGCAATTCATGGAGCACTGTCGAAAGTTTAATTTTGTGGTTGCCGTGGTCCAGGTAACGCGGGAGATGGAAGTATACTATGTATAAGATATTTATTCCTTTTATTATGACCTCTGGAGATTCATATTCTATTCCCCGGACTGTTTTTGTCCGCATTCCCCCTTCAAAAAGCATTGGTCTTAGTTTTGCCACAACCCCGCTTTTGTTGCTGTTTGAAGGCGATATAGCGACCAGGATATTATCAGGAATTATGTGATTGAAAAAAGGGTGTATTTTTACAATATCATCAACAAGCAGATACATACTGCCTGTGAAATCAAAACCTTGCTCGTTATGTTTTCCTGTATTTTTTTGCTGCATCTTTTAATGCCTCGATCCCTGGCAATTTTGCACCGGCCAGGAAATCAATGCAGGCTCCCCCACCTGTGCTTACATGAGAGAATTTACTTGATGCGCCCATTTTTTCAGCCGCAGCTGCGATATGTCCTCCTCCGATGACCGAAAATCCGGACTTCATTCCTGCTTTTATGATCTCCCGGGTCCCTAGTGCGAACTTCTCATTTTCAAATACTCCGGCAGGTCCGTTCATGACCACTGTTTTTGAGTTGCTGATCTCTCGCGAGAACTGTACCATGGTTTCTATCCCGATATCATGGATAGGATATTCAGTTTTCAGGTCGGCGATTTTTTCTTCCACTCTTTCTTCACCTTTATTCAGGGCAACATCTACCGGAAGTCCTATCTTTTTTGGATAATACGCAAGAAGTTTTCTTGCAATATCGATCTGGGGCAGATAACCCTGCTTTTCAATGAAACTGATATTCGAACTCCCGATATTTACGCCCGCCGCAGCAAGAAAAACATTCGCTACCACTCCAGTGACAAGAACTCTGTCTGCGCATCCCCTTTCAAGAACATTCCTGGTGACATTTATGGAATCATCGACTTTTGCACCTCCAAGAACATAGATACAGGGACGTTCACCGCAAGACATTCCCCTGTTGAGGGAATCGATTTCTTTTTCCATGACCCTTCCAGCTATGCTGGGCAGGGTTTCCGTGAATCCGGTCACTGAAAGATGCGACCTGTGCGAAACCGAAAAAGCATCATTCATGAATATGTCACAAACGGTTCCAAGACGCCTTACCATGTGGGTTTTTTTATGATCTTTCGGTGTGCGATCAAGTGATTCTTCTGAATAAAAACGGGTATTCTCAAGCATGATGATATCGCTTTTTTCCATTTTCTTGATGTTATCAATAGCATATGAACCAAAGATATCATCAATATAATTTATATCTCGTTTCATCAGTCTGGCTAATATTCTGGAATGAGGTTCCATTGTGGTAAAATCACTCTTTCCTGGACGGCTCTGGTGGGAAAGGATCACGACCCTGGAATCTTCAAGCTCTTTTAGCGTAAGGATGTGGCTTCTGAATCTGCTGTCATCAAGTATGGTACCATTCGGGTCCATGGGCGAATTAAGGTCAAGTCTGCATAGAATTGTTTTTCCTTTTGTATCTATGTCATCGATTGTGAGATAATCGCGAGTCATATCGAGTGTGTTTAATTCTAAGAGGATAGCTATATAAATAACGGAACATATCTCAAAATAATAATGGTGCTAATAACTCTAAGACAGAAAATAATCCTGGAAATATATTCTATCCTGTCTTTGTTCGCCGCTATTGTAATACTTTTCTATTATACTTACTCTGGAAGTATTGGGGAAGATATTTATTATCCAGTAGCTGTTATTATTTGTCTTTTTAGTGGTGCATTCATCTATTTTCTGCGAATACTAATAAAAGACGTAAATTCCATTCAATTTTATGAAGACATACATGAAGATGAATCAAAAGTAATTGAGATCAAAAAAATTAACAAGATAACACTGGAATTATTTTCGGTGGTCTCAAATGTCATATTGGTAGCCGCGATCATAATCTATGGAATATCCGGAACAAGCGGTATTTATTCAGAACTTCTTTCAATAATATTCATATTAATGTTCAGTATCCCCATTATTATTTTAATTAGATATATTGTAGTTTATCTTAATATGAGAGTAAGAAGAGGTGATGAATATTTTATATTTAAAATTGTGAATAAAGGAACGATTTTTTTACTGCTGGTTAGCTTAATATTAGTTTCCATACTTTCTTCAAGCAATTACCTTGTCTCATCACTTGCAGGGATATATGAAAAACCTTTATTATTAAGCGATGATACAATGACTGATCTTTCGTCAAAAATATATATTAATAAAATAACAGGTGAAAAAAAAGACGCACCTGGAGCCCCGATCACAGGGCTCAATATATATATTGGAACAACTGAATTAAACTATTATATCAATTCGATCAATATATATTATTCCGATAAAAATTCCACATCAACTTTTGAATATGGTATACTCGCAGATAGAACCCACTTTTCTTTTAGAGATGAACACTCAGATGCGAAAAAAAATATCCTGGATATAAATGAAGTTGGAATTATCAGGATCAACCTTTCTTCGACTGGACAGGAGCTTTATTCTAATAAAATAGGAACATTAACAATGAACATGGGATCCAATAAAAACATCTCAAAAGAAATCAAAACCCTGGATCTTAAGGAAGGTTATTTTATCCAATTATATAAAAAATAATACATCATTTCATGTGTCATTATTTTTATATATTGATCTCAATCCCATACACTTTTTCTGGATTTTCTTTATGTATCTTCCAGAAAACGTCCTCTCCACATTTTTCAACTATCTGTTTCGTACGTCTGGGGATAGTTTTTGGTCCAAGCACTGAACCCGGCCTATCAAGGTCATCGATATAATCCGTTTCCATCATGAATCGTGTGCCCTCTGAAAGCGCGGCCTCGATCGCCTTTTCACTGGCAAGGACACTCGGGAAAATACCGTGTTTCTCACAGAGATTGACCAAGGGCGGTGAAAAATGTTTGATCACTTTTTCAGGCGCCAATCCTACACTTCGTGCAATCCCTGCGATCTGGGAGATCCCTTCTTCTGTGGCGCTCTCAGTATGAAGCTGGATGGCGCATCCGGCATCTCTTGCCTGCTCAAATCCGAATCTCATGATGTCATTTGAGGCGTCCCAGATTCTGGGTTCAACCTCATAATGCGGACGCCCGGATTTTAATCCAATGGCTTTTCCCCCGACAACATATTCGCGGGCGATCTCAAGCCCCCCCTTCATGATCTCGATGGAACGCTCAATTCCAAGGCGTCCGTAGTACTTTGTGAGTTCAGCAGGATGAACGCCAAGAATTACGAAGACCGTTACTTTTTCAGCCTCTTGTGCGCGCTTTGCAATGTTCAGGACTTTATCAAAAACCCGCCTGTAATCATCAGGAGCATTGATATTGATGCCCAATGACCAGGGTGGAAGTGAGACAAGAACGAGGTGTGTACCGCCAGCGTGTGCGAATTCGCGGACTGCATCGAGGCAGCGGCCAGCAGGATTGAGGTGCATGTGGTTGTCGAGGATGGGGAAGGTGGTCATGATGCTTTAATTCCTTAGAATGATTTATGATTATAGCTCCTTAATAACAAATAGCTTTCATCGCAATCTTCATTAACTATCCAAACAAAATCATAACATAATCCGGGAGGCTAACTTAATGGAAATTGATGAACAAATATTTGAATTCACAGATGATATCGGGCCTGAAAAGATAATACATTTATATGAACCGCGAACAGGGATGAAAGCGATCGTTGTTGTTGATAATGTGGCGGCAGGTCCTGCTATAGGTGGCGTGAGGATGGCTCCTGATGTGACCCTGAACGAGGTTCGAAGGCTTGCCCGGGCGATGACTTATAAGAATATCATGGCAGGACTTCCCCATGGCGGCGGAAAATCTGGTATAATAGCGGACCCAAAAACCGTGAACAAGGAACAGGTGATCAGGACATTTGCGCGGGGTATAAAGAATCTCCTTGAATATATTCCCGGACCTGATATGGGTACTGATGAAGCAAGTATGGCTTATGTCTATGATGAAACATCCCGCGCCGTCGGGCTTCCCAGGGAACTTGGCGGGATACCACTTGACGAGATCGGCGCGACAGGATACGGGGTTGCGGAATGCGCAGATGTGGCCAGGGATTATATAAATCTTGATCTTAATGGAGCTCGCCTTGTGATAGAAGGGTTTGGCAATGTCGGAAAGCCTGCGGCCAGGTTCCTGGCTGAGAAGGGTGTAATTCTCATCGGAGCAAGTGATTCTAAAGGTACGATCTTTAATTCCAAAGGACTGAATATAGAGGAATTGATCCGAATTAAGGAATTGACAGGTTCTGTGACAAATTACAAGGACGGGGAAGTTCTGACAACAACAGACCTTCTACTGATCAATACTGATATCCTCATACCTGCAGCAAGACCTGATGTGATCAGTGATGCGAATTCTGATGTGGTGGACGCAAAATTGATCATCGAGGGCGCCAACATCCCGATAACAGAAAGTGCAGAAAGAGCGCTTCATGAAAGGGGTATCCTTGTGGTTCCTGATTTTGTGGCAAATGCAGGCGGAGTTATTACTGCATCGGTTGAATATCACGGGGGAACTGAATCACTCGCCCTTGACCGTACAAAAAATACCATCAGGAGGAATACAAAAGAGCTCCTTGATAAGGTTTATAACGAAAAGACATATCCCCGTGAAACAGCTGTTGGCATTGCAAAAGAAAGGGTGAAAAAAGCAATGAAATTCAGGGAATGGATGTAATGCTTTCATCAATATTTGAACCATCTTCGATCGCAGTCATTGGGGCCTCAAACAATGAACTGAAATGGGGCGGCATGATCATAAAGAATATATTGAGTGGATACAGGGGCGCGGTGTATCCTGTAAATCCAAAAGAGAAAGAAGTTCAGGGTCTGGTTTCATATCCTTCAGTCCTGGATATCCCGTATGATGTGGAATTGGCTATTACGGCGATACCAGCCCAATTGATCCTTCAGGCAGTTGAAAATTGCGGGAAAAAAGGAGTAAAGGGGCTTGTTGTATTGACTGCCGGTTTTAGCGAGACCGGGAAAAGCGGGGCAAAACTTGAAAAGCAGCTGGTATCACTTGTTCGAAAATATGGTATGCGAATGATAGGGCCAAACACCCTGGGCATCGTAAATGAGCCTTTTAACCTTAATGCAAGCGTTATAGGGAAACTCCCAAGACCGGGTCATATTTCTTTTATTACCCAAAGCGGCACTCTTGGGCTTGCGATAGCGGATTGGACAATTGACATGGGCCTGGGCCTATGTAAAATAATAAGCACCGGGAACAAGGCAGATACAGATGATGTTGACCTTATAAAGTACCTGGATAATGATCCCTCCACTGGCGTTATTGCGATGTATATTGAAGGAATAAATCGAGGAAAACTGTTCCTTGAGACCGCAAGGCGGATACAAAAGCCAATAATAGTGATCAAGACAGGCAGGTCAAAAAGAGGCCAAAAAGCAGTTTTTTCACACACAGGATCAATAGCAGGTTCGGATGAAATATATTCTGCAGCATTCAAACAGGCAGGGATCCTCAGGGTTGACACCATCGATGAAGTTTTCGACGCAGCTCTTGCTTTCACATGCCAGCCTCTTCCCAGAGGAAATAATGTCGCAATTCTCTCAAATGGGGGAGGAGCATCGATCGTGGCTGCCGATGAATGCGAGAGGCAGGGATTAAACATAGTTGATCTCACCCAGGAAACAAGGGATAAAATAAAGGCGGTAATTCCTGAATATGCATCAAGTTCAAATCCTGTCGATACTGCAGGGACTGTTTCATTTAAGATCTACACTGAATCGATCAAGGCCCTTCTTCGCGATCCCAATGTGGACGCTCTTATCGTAATTTACGTGCATACACAGTTGTCAAATGCAATCCCCCCGGCAGAAGCAGTTGTGGAAATAAAACTAAAATGTGATAAACCTGTGATAGCTTGCTGGATGGGCGGGGCAGGAACAGAACAGGGCGTAGACATCCTGAAAAGCGGATGTCTCCCCAATTATTCGGTTCCTGAAAGAGCAGTAAAAGCACTTGCGGCTCTTGTAAAACACAGGGATTTCCTGAATACGGCAAAAACAGATGATCCTATGCCTGAGAACCCGGAGGCATAAGATGAGTTTAATTCTTACGGAGCATGAAACAAAAAAGCTTCTTGCAAAATATGGGATAGCTGTTACCAAGGAGAGCATTGCTGAAAATTCAGAAGAAGCTTTTGCGATAGCTTCGCAGATAGGAACACCAGTAGCAATGAAAATATCCTCCCCTGACATTTCACATAAAAGCGATTTGGGCGGCGTGGAACTAAATGTAGTAGCAAGTGATGCGAAAGCGACTTATGAGGCTATCCTATCGCGTATCAAGAAAGCTGCTCCTGATGCGAGGATCGAAGGCATACTTGTCCAGCAGATGGCGCCGTCAGGGCATGAGATGATCGTAGGTCTGAAGAAGGATGCACAGTTCGGTTATGCATTGATGTTCGGGCTTGGCGGCATTTTCGTGGAAGTCTATAAGGACGTTTCATTCAGGGTCGTGCCTATTGGAATGAAAGAAGCTATGGATATGATATCACAGATAAAAGGATATCCAATCCTGAAAGGTATAAGGGGAAGAAAGCCTGCGGATATTAATGCAATTGCCACGGTGCTTGTTTCGGTGTCTGAGATGGCGCAAAAAGAGAATATTATCGAACTTGATATCAATCCTCTTATAGCTGGAGAGGACGGAGCGATCGCTGTAGATGCAAGGGCAATGATAGAGCGATAGATTTTGTTGGTAATAATTGAGTTTGCTTTTTTTTGTCCCTCAGCCCCTGAACCGAAGACTTTATCATTCATCATCCACTTAAGGGGGATACTATTTTAACCTCAAAAGCGGGGTAGGGTAGTCAGGATATCCCGACGGGCTCATAACCCGTAGATCAATGGTTCGAATCCATTCCCCGCTATACAAGAATCCTTTTATCTCAACCATAAAATCAACAGAACCTTTTTTAAGCCGACCCGTGATTTAAGACTTCATGTGCGGAATCGCAGGAGCTGTCGGAAAAGATGCAAGGTCACTTGTCATGAACATGCTTTCTGTGCTGGAACACAGAGGACCGGATGAAAGCGGCACATTTTCTGATGGCGATATAACTATTGGCAATGTCATGCTTAAGATAACAGGAAATAAAAGCCAGCCGATATCAAATGGCAAAGCGCTCACGTATAATGGAGAGATATTTAATTTCAGGGAGATCGCTAAGGAGCTTGATATTGACACTGATTCAGACAGCGAAACCCTTTTTAATCTTATCAGAACAAAAGGTCTTGAAGAGGCGATCCAGGAGTTAGATGGTGATTATGCATTCGCATATTATGAAAAAGGAAAAATAACCCTTGTTCGCGATCCTGTGGGTGTCAAACCCCTGTATTATACAAAAGGTGATGTATTTGCATTTGCATCTGAGAAAAAAGCATTATTTTCGATAGGAAAAAATGAAATCAATGTCTTAAGACCTGGACACATGATGACTTACGAGGCAGGAAGTATAACTGAAAAAAAAGTAACCTCTTTTTCAAAAGGAAAACCTTTAACGGATGAAAATATTGCCAGTGAAATGCTTTTTAAGTCACTGGAAACATCAATCAGGAAGCGTTTTCATAAACCCTGCGCGATCGCATTTTCAGGAGGACTTGACAGTTCTTTTCTTGCTGCTATGTGTAAAGATGCGAAATTATATTCTGTTGGTATGGCAGGCTCCCATGATATCAGACAAACAAGAAACGCTGCCCGGCAACTTGGACTCCTGGATAACCTGAACTTGCGTGAGATCACTTTGGAAGAGCTGGGATATGCAATTCCGCAAGTTATCAATGCCATAGAATCAACCGATCCACTTATGGTAAGCATTGCCCTGCCGCTATATTTTGCATCAAAATATGCCAGCAACGATGGCCTTCGCGTTATTATGTCCGGGCAGGGAGCAGATGAACTGTTCGGGGGGTATAAACGATATGATTCACTTGGTTTTGAAGATCTTGAGAAAGCATTGAGAACAGACCTTGACAATATCGCAAAGAATAATCTTGAAAGGGATGATGCGGTGACGATGGTAAATTCAGTTGAATTGAGGGTACCTTATCTTGATAAAAAAGTAATTGAACTTGCCTTAAGCATTTCACCAGAACTTAAGATCCATAATGGTATCAGAAAATATATTTTGCGCCTGGCTGCGTCATATATCTTACCAGATGAACTTACATGGAAGGAGAAGAAAGCGGCGCAATACAGCAGCGGGATATATTCGGCGATGGAAAAGATCGCACGGAAGAATGGATACGGGAAAGACTTAAGAAAGTATCTGGAGGAAAAAGAATTATCCTGGGGAAATAATCGTGGTGCACTGCCTGAAGGACAATGAACCACGATTCGAAGGACTCATTTTTCTTGAGTATTTTTTTTTCACCGGTGTTGGGACGATCAATATACATGGATCGTTGCCATCAGTACTCATAGGGCTCATCACAATTCAGCCATACTTTTTCTCATCATCGGCAATTTTCGATTTCTCTCACGATCTTCTCGGCTTCTATTCCAGGATTTTTAGACTCATAAATGCTTCTTCCCACAATAATATAATCCGCCCCAGCTTTAATTGCATCAGCAGCACTTCCACCCTGCGCTCCCACACCCGGTGATATGATCGTCAGATCGCCCACGATATCCCTGATATAACTCACCCGTTCAGGTCGCGTTGCCGGAGCAACCACACCCGAAGCTTTGCATACAACAGCAAGGGAAGCAAGTTCCAGTGTCTTTGGCTGCATGAACTCGACAGCGCCCGGATGACTCATCTCGGTGACCACATATATTTCACCATGATATTTATTTGCGGTCTTTACGCATTCTGAAACACTATCCATTCCGGTAAAACCGTGCACGATAACTGCGCCGGCACCTGCTTCAAATGCCTGGATGCAAATAAGCCTGTCTGTATTGGGAATATCTGCGACCTTAAAATCCGCGATCACTGGCGCATATTCGCTTATCGTATCAATTATATCCAATCCAGAACCAAGGACGAGCGGATATCCTATTTTGACTGCATCCACATATTGCGCCGTTTCTTTTATTATCCTGATAGCGTTTTCACTATCTGTGACATCAAGAGCAAGGATCAGCTGGTTCTTCCTGAGAATGGGCTTCATTTATCTAGTAATGGTTTTCAAAATCTATTGCAATCCAAGCTCTGCGCGCTTCAGTTCGCTCTTCTTCGTCTCAAGGAACGAATAAACCGGTCCGTGTGCAGAACCTTCAAGTAGCATATTAATTCCAGTTCTTGCCACTGAATTCTGTTCAGGATACCCAATCAGGCTAATGGTCTTGCCATAAACAGAAATATATGCGCTGGTTAGAGTTTCAAATATTTCCCTTGTCTTCCCGTCTTTACCGATCAGTCTGCCTCTTATCCTCTGGAGGTCTTTTTCAGTCCTGGCAATATTTGAAAGATCTATTGTTTCAAACATGAGAAGGTCATGGTCAAACAATTTCAGGGCTTTCTCAGGGCTAAAACCCCGCGCTATCGCCTGTACAACTTCCTTGGCCCGCATCCCCATGATCGCATCCCTGGGGTTTGATATTTCCACATTGCCGCTTTCGCTTTCTATATTCAAAGTCGCGGTTGATTTTTCTTCGATCAATTCTTTTATCTGGCCCTTAGGGCCTACAAGGACCGCTATTCTCTCGTGCGGGATTTTAATAAGTTCTGTCATTTTACTTCCTCTTCTTTTCTTTTTATTATGGACATCATTTCTTCTTCATTGACCGGGATATTTAATTTCCCGAAATATCGTGCGATATTGGTAACATCTCGCTGCAGGTAAGTCTGCGCATTGAAATGATCGGTCAGGACAGATTGTCCCATATCTATTATCACAGGTTCCATCGTATCCATATCAACCAGAATATTGTATTCGCTAAGATCTGCATGCACAAGTTTTGCTTTTGAATATAACAGGTGCATATATCCAATTATTTTCTCAAGGATATGCGTTGCTTCCTGGGTGGAAAGTTCTATATTTTTAAGCTGCGGCATCGCAATGCCGTCTTTCCCGATGAATTCCATGATCAAAATATTCCTCTGCGTGATATAGGGTTTTGGCACCCTGACCCCTGCTTCTTCTGCACGCATCAGGTTCTTGAATTCTTTTTTTGTCCAGGCAAGTATTATGTCTTTTCTTGCATGCTTGATGCCCTGGAAACGCGGATCACCCAGTATATAATCCTTCATTGCATTGAAATTTGCAGTGGATATCATGTATATTTTTACTGCCACCTCAGCTATATCATCTTTTTTGGTTATTGCATGAAATAGATTTGCTTCTTTACCTGTACTGAAACAGCCACCCAAAGCATCAATATAACCCTTTTTAGAAATGTCATACAGAGCCATCAATGTGGCATTATCAAAAACATCGCCGTAAACCTGTCGATTGTCCGAATCTTTTATCCGCGTTCGGAATTCATCAACTTTCTGATCCATGCGGGAAAGCGCTTTGTCACTTGCCATACACGAAAATCAACTTTTCAAAAATCCTTTTCTCTCAAGCCAGTTTACCTGAGGTCCACTGTATTTCCAGATTATATCCGCCTTTTCGGTCTGGAAAGACCATGGCACAACAATAACCACATCCCCTTCCCGGATCCACGTACTTTTTTTCATTTTTCCGGGAATGCGAGTAAGTCTTACCACGCCGTCCATGCACCTGACACGAAGCTTGTTTGCCCCCAGCAAACTTTCAACTGTGCCAAGCACTTCTCCTGCTTTTTTCTGCGGCAGGCGAACTCTTGTAAATTCTTCCGGCTGCTGGTTAGTATTATTTCGCTTATACAGTATTAACACCTCAAACTATTAACTTATGGTTCCGATTCTATGTAAAGGTTACTGATAATTATTTTAATGTAACAAAATAATTCAAACAATTATCCGATACTTATTTCATGAACAAATTGAATTGAGTCATGAGAATAATGTCTGGAATTTCCATCCTTGGTATTGAAGGAACAGCCTGGAACCTGAGCGCAGCAATTGTTAATGAAACAGATGTAATAGCACAAACCACTGCCACATATCACCCCACCGCTGGAGGTATCCACCCGCGTGAGGCGGCTCAGCATCATGCAAATCACATTACAAAAGTTGTCAGCGAGACCCTCAAAAAAGGTGGGCGAAATATAAACGCGGTAGCATTCTCACAGGGCCCCGGGCTTGGCCCCTGTCTGAGAACGGTCGCAACAGCCGCCAGAGCCCTTTCATTATCACTCGATGTTCCTCTTATCGGAGTGAACCATTGCATAGCCCATATTGAAGTGGGACGATGGAAAACACCAGCTAAAGATCCGGTCACTCTGTATGTGAGCGGGGCGAACACCCAGGTGCTTGCCTACAGGAAAGGATCATACAGGGTTTTTGGGGAAACGATCGATATAGGCATAGGAAATGCACTTGATAAATTCGCGCGGTCGGTGGGCTTGCCGCATCCCGGTGGGCCAAAAGTCGAAGAACTGGCAAAAAAGGCTACCAGGTATATCCCTCTTCCATATACGGTAAAAGGTATGGATCTCTCATTTTCAGGACTCACCACCGCAGCCCAGGAATCTGCAAAGAAATTCCCGCTGCCTGATGTATGCCATTCATTCCAGGAAACAGCTTTTTCAATGCTTGTTGAGATAACCGAGCGCGCCATAGCGCATACGGGAAAACGTGAAGTACTTCTTGCCGGTGGGGTAGGTGCAAATTCAAGATTGCGGGAGATGCTCGGGATTATGTGCGAGGATCGGGGTATTGATTTTTACGTCCCTGAAAAGCAGTTCATGGGTGATAACGGGGCAATGATAGCATACCTGGGCCTGCTGATGTATAGATCGGGATACAGGACTTCGATCGCAGAGTCAAAGGTAAATCCCAACTTCAGGCCTGACGAGGAAAAAGTCAGGTGGATCCCCGAAGAATTTGATATGTTCAAAGAAGAAGAGATTAACGATCAGGGTCAGATCGCAAGCGGCGCTGAAGCCGTGATCACTCTTGAAGGAAATATGGTCATGAAGTCAAGGGTATCGAAACGGTACCGGATACATGAAATTGATGAAACTGTGCGAAGGGAAAGGACACGTTCGGAGGCAAGACTCCTATCAGAGGCGCGGCGATGCGGAGTTCCAACACCGATAATACGTGATATAACTGATTTTGAAATTAAAATGGAATATATCGAAGGAACAGCTCTTAAAAAGATCATTACGCCACATCTTTGCCAGAGAACAGGTGAATTGATAGGACGACTGCATTCCTGTGGGATGATCCACGGCGATCTTACTACTTCGAATATTTTATCCATTGAAGGAAAACTCTATCTTATTGATTTTGGGCTTTCATTTCTTGATAAATCAGTAGAAGCGCGAGGGGTAGATCTTCATGTACTTTTCCAGACTTTTGAGAGCACACATGAGAACCATGAGGTGCTCATTGAAGCATTCAAAAAGGGTTATGAATTGACATTTTTGGGTGCTCTGGATGTTTTTGAGAGGGAAAAAGAGATCGGATCAAGAGGAAGATATGCATAGTTTCGGTTTTATGTTTGGGTGCTATTATAACTCATTTGAAAATAAGAAACCGCAGATAAACGCCGATAAACGCAGATTTATGATGGCGTATCTGCGTTCATTTGCGTTCATCTGCGGTTTTTTGGATTCCAGCACCAACGATCTTCTTTTCTATTTTTTCAGCAAATCCTGTAAGATGATCCAGGTTTTGCGGACTGTCCTTTTTGTATTTGGCACTAATTCCTGCAAATACATTATTTTTCACGAACAGGAGATTATATGTAAATCCATCGGTGTCGATCTTCTTTAATACGAGAGAAGTATCCCCGATCTTTTTTGCGATCAAAGGTTTTCCGTATCCATTCTGTTTCAAATACCTGGCATCAGCATCATAAGCCTTCCTTGCCCCATCGATATCTTTGTAATTAGTTATCACCTGGATTATGACATCTTTTTTATCTTTCGAAAGGCAGCTGAAACATCCTTCGGAAAAACCCCATTTCTTTAATTCATCAGTTGTAGCATAATTAAAACAGAGTTCAGGCTCACTTGAAAGCGTACAGGTGTTCTCATAAACGATTTCTGTTTTTTCACCAGCTTCGACCTGTGTAAGAGCGATATCAATAGAACGTCCTGTCATGTTTTGCAATAAATGCGCAGGTTGGATATGAAAGTATCGGCGCATTAATAGATAGAATAAAATAGATAGAAATACTTATTAAAGTTGAATATCATGTTGATAGCGGAGACGTATAATGTTTAAGGCAGTAATTGGCGCAGAAAAACTCAAAGATTCCATTGAATCAATATCCACACTCGTAGATGAAGCACGATTCAGGCTTACACCACAGGGTTTGTCAGTAAAGGCAGTTGACCCTTCAAATGTCGCCATGGTGAGTTTTGATCTTGCAAGTGATGCTTTTGATTCCTTTGAAGCAACCGAAGGGGAACTTGGTATTGACCTCACAAAATTGAACGGCGTTATGGAAATGGCTGATAAAAGTGACACTATCGAACTTGAACTTGAGGAGGCTACACATAAACTCATAGTCAGGATGCGCGGACTTGCGTACACGATGTCGCTTCTTGATCCTTCATCCATAAGAAAAGAACCTAAAGTCCCAACACTTGACCTTCCCGCCCATATTGTCATTCGCGGCGAGGATATAAAGCGGGCAGTAAAAGCCGCTGAGAAAGTCAGCGATTATATGTCTATGGGCGTCAGGGGAGATACGTTCTTCATGGAAGCCCAGGGGGATACAGACAGTGTGTTCGTGGAATTAAGGAAAGACCAGTTGATCGCTCTGGAGGGCTCTGATGCAAAATCATTATTTTCACTTGATTATCTTTCTGACCTGAGCAAAATACTTGCAAAATCAAGTGAAGTTACTATAGATCTGGGTAAGGATTTCCCCCTGAAGATAAGGCTCAAGATCGCCCAGGGTCATGGGGATGTCGGGTATATGCTGGCTCCGAGGGTTGAATCTGAATAGGAGCATTTCTTTTTCCCAAACCCTTTATAGTAGTTATAACTATGTTATAACACATGAAACAAAGGATCAGAAAAATCGGAAATAGTATGGGGCTGATCATCCCTCAAACCATTTTAAATGAATTAGGCTTACCTGAAATAGTGGACATGGAAATTATCGATGGCTGCCTGTCGATCCGCCCATTCAGCAAAGCGATCAGGCGAAAAGGACGAGATAAAGATGAGGTAGAGGGGCTATATAAAATCATGAAAGCCAGTCTTGATAAAAACGTGGTCTGGACGGGCAAACGAGAAATGGAACGGAGACTTTTGTCGTGATACCTGAACTGAAAAAAATATTATCACTTAGAAATTTAGTGGATAAAAAAGCATATTTCATGTCTCTCCTTACCCGTGAAACTGAACAAAAAAACGTAAAACCAGTCGTTGTAGGAGGGTCTGCAGTAGATTTCTATACGAACGGTGTTTTCCAGAGCAATGACATAGACATTATAGGGAGCCGTAAAATAATCGGAGAGACCCTGGAAAATATTTTCGGGTTCAAACGCAGCGGAAGACATTGGATTGATGAGCAAATAGGGATCTTCGTCGAAGTTCCGGGAGATCATTTGGCCGGAAGCAAAGATAAGATCACAACAATGACCGTGGAAGGGGAAAAAGTATATATTATCGGGATCGAGGATCTGATCATTGACCGGATGGCAGCATGCCAGGAATGGAAATCTGAAACTGATTGCAGGCAGGCTCAATACCTCCTTCGGTATTACCGGGACAGGATCGACTTTGAGTATTTAACTGAAAAGGCCAAACATGAGAGTCTTACAAAGACATTCAATTCAATGAGCAAAAGTCAAGGAACACCCGAAAAGCATAAAGATCAATAACTATGGACGTTTTTAAATTTGCCTATTTTCCTTTTGTCAATGCAGCAGCCAAATATGTACAGGAACTGGATTTCAAACTTGATGAGCTTTTCACCGAGAGAGCATTTGACCCGATAAGAGAAAGAGGAAAAAACAGGGTACTTGAGGCGATTGGGGATGGCATCAAGAGAAATGTAAATCCGGATAAAGTAAGCGCAGAAAAAGAACTTCTTTCATACCCTGTTGCAAGAATTCTTGTCTCGTGTATCAACGATAGCTATCTTATAAAACGATACGCACTTTCAGAGGCAAAATCTGCGTTTGAAAAGGTCAAAGAACTCAGGGATGATGAAATAGGTGAATTGGCTTCTGATTTTAATATTGATTCATCCATGAATGAAAAGTTATTCGTGATCCATTTTACGGATTATATTCGATTCGCAAATGTCATCCATGAACCCAAATGGAAGCTTGTGAACCGCAATATGGACCTGGGAAAAGTATCACTTTCAAGGGACGACTTCTCCCGCATCATGGAAGAAGCCATAAGAAAAAGGATCGAATCAGGTTTACCTGCCGCGGTTCCAGGGGATATATGCGAAACTCTGCGGCCATATCTTGATGAGATCAGAAATGCACTTTCAGCGCGAAAATCCGAATTTAACATTGAGGAATTCAAGGAAATCATGCCTGATTGTTTCCCGCCTTGCATCGTACACGCATTATCAAATGTCCAGGCCGGCGTTAATCTTGCGCATTCGATGCGTTTTGCTCTTGTTTCGTTCCTGATAAATATAGGGATGAACGTGGATGGAATAATTGAAATCTTCAAAGTCTCTCCTGATTTTGATGAGGAACGCACGCGATACCAGGTCAATCATATTCACGGAGACACAGGCACGGCATATACTTCGCCTTCATGCTCAACCATGACAACGTATGGTAATTGCTTTGGAAAAGAGCCATTATGCGACAGGATCTCGCATCCGCTTTCGTATTACAGGAAGAAGGCATGGTTATTAAAGAAAGGTAAGCCTGAATACAAAGAAACACCAGTGACTTCTTTTTCATAGCCAATAGAATGATTAATATATCTTCCAATCGTTTTTTGGTCGATAAAAATGCCCGTTATTACATTATATTACGATGACCTCGAAGAACTTTCAGGACTTGACAAAGATACAGTTATTAAAAGAATTCCAATGATGGGATGCGATATCGAAAGGATCGAAAGTGACCATGTTGATATCGAATTCTTCCCGAACAGGCCTGATCTTTACAGTACAGAAGGGGTATCACGAGCAATAAAGGGATTCCTGGATATTGAAACCGGGTTAATGGAGTTCAAAATGAGATCTTCAGGAATTTCAATAACTCGAGATCAACAGATAATGGACATACGCCCATATCTTGCCTGTGCGATTGTGCGGGGGATGAAGTTTAATTCAAGAAGCATAGAATCATTAATGGCGCTTCAGGAATCCCTGCACTGGGCAGTGGGGAGGAACAGAACGAAAGTATCCATCGGAGTGCACGATCTGGCAAATATTACACCGCCGTTTCGCTATATTGCCCGGGATCCAGATTTTAAATTCACGCCGCTTGATTTCAAAGACCCAATGACAATGAGCGAGATACTTGAAAAACATCCCAAAGGTGTCAAATTCGCATGGATACTTGAGAAATTCACAAAATATCCGCTTATCCTGGATTCAAAAGATAATGTCATCTCATTTCCTCCCATAATAAACGGGGATTTAACAAAAGTAACAGAAGGGACAACCGACCTTTTCATTGAAGTCACAGGGCTTGATCCTTCGGTTTCTATCGCTTTGAATATTGTTTTAGCATCACTCGCACAACGCGGGGGACAGATAGAATCCGTTAAGATAGATGGAAAAATAGATTCACCAGACCTTTCACCCAAAATAATGAAGTTAAAGGTGAGTGAAGTCGAAGAACTCCTTGGTTTTAAACTCAATAATGAAGACATAATCTCATGTCTTAAAAAAATAAGATACGGGGCGCAGGTCGAGGGAGACTTCATCAAAGTCTCGGTTCCCGCATACCGCGCAGATATCCTGCACAACTGTGACCTCATAGAGGATATCGCGATCGCTTATGGTTTTGACAAAATAAAACCGCTTCTTCCAACAACAACGACTACAGGAAAGTCCCACGGGATATCTAAAGTGAGAGATTCAATCAATGAAATAATGACAGGTCTTGATTATTTTGAGGTCATGCCATTCACACTTACGAACGAAAAGATGCAGTTTAGCATGATGCGAAGGGATAAAGAAAAAGGTATAACACACATACTATATCCGATAAGTGAAGACCACACTATAGTTCGACCAACAATACTTCCGACCCTTCTTGAGATACTTTCCATAAATAAACACCGGGAACTGCCGCAGCGCATTTTTGAAGCAGGTGAAGTTGTTCTTGATTGCACAACATGGCAGCGCCTTGGCTGTGTTGCGATCCATCCGCAGGCAAATTTTACAGAGATCCAGGCTATCATGGATGCTGTTTTGAGGGAGAGTCGGATTGAATATTCAGTGGAAGTTTCAAGCGATCCTGCGTTCATCGAAGGCAGGCGTGCGGATGTTATAATAAATGATGAGAAAGCTGGAGTTTTTGGTGAGTTCCATCCTGAAGTGATCTCAAACTTCGGGCTTGAGCATCCTATAATCGGATTCGAATTGAAATTATGATAAATGAGATCCACCCAAAAAACGACCTGAAATCATTCCTCCGGGGGCATCATCTGATTTGTCTCTATTTTTTCAGGGGAGAAGGATATTCACAGGATTTTGTCAAAAATCTCTATGAAGTCATCAAGAAAGAAAATATCGAAATAATTACAGGCGCGGATGATGTATGCGGGAAATGCCCGTATCTTGAAGACGATAAATGCAGGAGCAGCGATTATACTGATGAAAAGATCCATCTTCAGGATCACAAGGCGTTACGATTGCTGGGATTAAACCCCGGAATGATCGTTGATCGCAAAATGATCGCATCAAAATTACCCGGGATCATTGAAGAATGGAAAGCTGAATTCTGCTTCTCCTGCGGATATCGAAAAGTGTGTTTTAACGAATGAAGTCGATGGGTATATTCCCATTATGCAGGGCAGTTGCTGCAAGAGCCCCGTTAATGCCCAGGCGCCTGAGTTTATCTATATCATCCAGATTTTTTATCCCGCCGCCAACGATGATCTTATGGGTTGACAGATCAGCCACATCATCCAGAAAAATTTCATCTATTCCGGCTACAGTTCCCACTTTCCCCAGATCAAGCAGAATTATTTCATTTATTTCGATTTCATTCAATCTTTTTATAAAGTCTTCGGTTCGCAATTCCATGTTCATGTCTTTTGTCAGGACACTTCCATTTTTCATATCGATACTTACATTGATCCTGCCACGGAACTGGATGGCTGCATCTTCTATAACATCTAAAGAAGCTGTCTCGGTGCCAATTATTACTGTATCCGAAATTTCCGCACATTTTTGGACATCATCCATGTTTTTTACACCAATGTCCACCATTGTTCTTGTCTGGCCGGAAATTTTTTTGATAATTCCAAAATTATTCCCGATATTCTGGATATGATCAAGGTCAGCGATATATAATTCATGAGGTTTGACTGAGGATAATACTTCAAAAGGATCAGATGAATCACATATCATGCTGTCCTGTATTTGTTTATATTTTGATCTCTCACCTTTTACTGCATGGACGACGCTGCCATTTAGAAGATCCATCACAAAGATAATTCGAAACATAAATGTATAAGAGTGGTAATCTGGTTTAATTGTTATGAAATTGCTCGTTAGTCCTGTTAATGTTGAAGAGGCAAAGATATGCAAGCTAGGTGGGGCAGATATTATTGACGTAAAGAACCCGAAAGAAGGCTCACTTGGCGCAAATTTTCCATGGATGATAAAAGCCGTAAAACAAGCCGCCGGTTCAATTCCTGTAAGTGCAACGATCGGGGATTTTAATTATAAACCGGGGACAGCTTCACTTGCAGCGCTTGGAGCGGCCGTTTCCGGTGCAGATTATGTCAAAGTCGGATTATATGATATTCATACCAGGGAACAGGCACTGGATATGATGCTGAAAATAGTTCGCGCAGTAAAAGATTTTGACAGGAATAAGAAAGTAGTGGTTTCGGGTTATTCTGATTACAAGCGAATTAACTCCATCTCTCCGTTTGAGCTCCCGGCTATCGGCAAAGACGCGGGTGTGGATGTTGTTATGATGGACACAGGTATCAAGGACGGGCGCTCAACTTTTGAATTCTTAAATGAAAAAGAACTTACGGAATTTGTATCAATTTCAAAAGAACAAGGACTTCAGACCGCTCTTGCAGGAACCATAAAATTTGAGGATATACCCGCTTTGAAACGAATTTCACCGGATATCATAGGTGTCAGGGGTTGTGTGTGCGGGGGGGATCGAAATTCCAGTATAAAGAAAGAACTTGTGGAGAAGCTAATGGTAGCGATCAGTGAGTGATAACTTTTACTCTTTTCATAGTTTCAACAATCCTATCAAAGTATATCTTCTCAGTATCAAGAGGCCCCGGATGCGCTTCAGGATGATATTGGACTGACATAATATCAAGATCCCTGTGCTCAATACCCTCCACTGTCTTATCGTTCGTATTGAATTGGGTGATCGATATTTCTTTTTTATCAATGCTCTCCTCATCGACAGCATAACCATGATTCTGTGAAGTAATATGAACAATGCCGCGTTTCAGGTCTTTGACAGGCTGGTTAGCCCCGCGGTGTCCGAATTTCATTTTATAGGTTTGCGCCCCCAATGCCAATGATATGATCTGGTGTCCGAGGCAGATACCAAAAATAGGAAGCTGTCCTGCGAGTTCTTTTACAACTGATATCCCATTAACCGCCTGTTGTGGATCGCCCGGCCCGTTGGAGAGAAGTATGGCGTGAGGCTCGTAATTCATAATATCTTTTACCGGCATTGTGGCAGGAACCACTGTTACATTTATTCCCCTGTTGCTCAGGCTTTTTATTATATTCCTTTTTACACCAAAATCCATTACAACAATATTATTGCCATCTTTGCTACCCTTTACTTCATAAGATTTTTTGCATGTCACTCTTCCAATGAGGTCAAGACCTCCAATGTCCGGCTGTTCTCTTGCAAGGCGCACGGCTTCTGAACCATCATCGCTGCCCACTATTATAGCAGCCTTCATAGTCCCATGTTCTCTTGTCTTGATGGTCAACATCCTTGTGTCTATTCCTGCAATGCCAGATTTCCCCTCATCTTTCAGGTATTGATAGATCGAACGCGTAGACCTGTGATGGGATGGATGATCGCACGCTTCCCTTATTACAAGCCCTTCTGCCTGCATGCAATCCGATTGGAAAGTTTCACCGCTGATACCGTAATTGCCTATTAGCGGATACGTGAACATCAGGATCTGGCCCCTGTATGAAGGGTCAGTCAGAGCTTCTTCATATCCTGTGTACTGGGTCGTAAAAACAAGCTCTCCCTGGACAATTCCTTCAACGCCAAGACCTTCACCTGTTACAAATGTGCCATCTTCAAGCCCAAGAACCGCTTTCATGGTGGCTTAATAGTACAGGGATTGTAAATAAGTTACGCAGACCTGACCGAATAAAATAAACAGGTTTATCATCAGGAATCTTACAATTAAATATGAGGCTATAAAATGATAAGTGTAAATGAAACCGGACTCTGTGTATTTAATGAAATGCTTGACTTTGCTAATGAATTGAACCTGGAGATACATGAACAGAAAAACGGTTCTACTGTTGTTGATGCTGGTGTGAATGTATCAGGGGGTTATGAAGCGGGGATGTATCTTTCAAGAATATGCCTTGCTGACCTTGCAAACCTTGAATATACTACTTTTGACCTTGGCGGGATCATGGTTCCAGCTATCAGGGTCAGTACCGATCACCCTATAGTTGCTTGCATGGCTTCGCAATACGCGGGATGGAGAATAAGTGTGGGGAAATATTTTGCTATGGGTTCAGGTCCGGGTCGCGCCCTGTCCCTCAATCCGAAAAAGTTGTATGCAGAGATCAACTACAAGGATTCCTATACGAGCGCCGTACTTGTTCTTGAATCAGATAAACTCCCCCCCGAGGAAGTCACGGATAAGATCGCAAAAGATTGCAATGTGGATCCCAGCGAGCTTTTTATCGTTGTTGCCCCTACTGCTTCTATAGCAGGATCTGTGCAGATCTCAGCCCGAATAGTTGAGACAGGTATCCATAAAATGGAATCTATCGGTTTTGATATCAACACCATAAAAAGCGGATACGGTATTGCTCCTATTTCTCCTATCATCGGAGATAGTACGAAATGCATGGGTTCGACCAATGACTGCATCATTTACTGCGGAAAGACGTATTATAATGTCAAATACGATGTGGAAAAGGTCAAAGAATTGATCGTCAAAGTGCCATCAGGGACATCATCATCCTATGGAAAACCATTCTTTACGACCTTTAAGGAAGCAGGCTTTGATTTCTTCAAGGTGGACGCTGGCGTTTTTGCACCTGCTGAGATCACAATAAATGAGCTCAACAGTGCTAAGACCTTTACAAGCGGAAAGGTCGATCAAGAAGTTCTTATGAAATCCTTCGGGATTTCAAGGCTTTAATTTTTTTTTTTCTGATATTATCCCAGAACTTCAATCCTTTCCCAAAAGTTCCCTTGCAATTATTAATCTCATAATATTTTGGGCGCCTTCTGCCCCGACAATATACGATATAACACCCCTCAAACCTCTTTCAAGCCCCGCTTCCTTAGTATATCCATAAGCACCAAGCCACATCATTACTTCCTTGATAATATCAAAAGCCGCAGTTGGTGCGGCGAGTTTTGCAGCTGCTATGGCCTTATTCAGATCAGTGTGACTGAAACTTCCCTTATCAAGCATCCAGGCCGCTTTATATACAAGAAGCCTCGCAGATTCAAGTTTAATATAATTATCTGCTACCTGGAACTGGATCCCTTCAAATTTTGAAAGCGGCGATCCGAAAACAGTTCTTTCTTTCAGGTACTCGATCCCTAGTGTCACGTCAACTTTCAAAAGTCGGATAAAGTCTGGTTAACTTTATCCTCGCATCTTCAGTCGTAAATTGCCACTTAACTTTTGCATTTTTGTTG
>JAPMTR010000085.1 GCA_026552975.1 Candidatus Methanoperedens sp. | reverse complement strand
AAGATAAAGAGTTCATCATCAGAAAGACCACATGTCATAGTAAAACACCATAAAATTACTCTGTCCATATATAAGGTTATTTAATATGAGTTTAGTGAATTTACCATACCGTCATGATTCGCCCCCCCCCCCTCTTATATTATTGGGTGAATTATATATTAATACTTAAATGTACAATTGGGTAAAATAGGTTTACTGCTATTGATTTTATAATCGTTATCGGTAAACCTATTGTACAATTGGATAAATAGTGTTTACTGCTGCTGGTTATGTGTAATCGCTATCAGGATAATTTAATCATAGTAATTATATATAAGACTTTAAATCAATAACAGTACACATTGCTTAGCAAATAACAATAGCATCGACATTGTTTATTAAGATATGACTATTAATATATGAATGACAATTATTATAATCTAACTGTCTAAAAGTAGTGACATCACACGACATCACGTCACTTCACTTCACGCGGGGACTTCTTTCTCTCTTATGTATTATCTTACGTTAGTTCGTGTTTGTTCACGTTTGTTTTAGGATTAGTGTTAGTGTTTACGAGAAGACAAAAGAAAGCACCTATCCCTAAAATACGATTGTGATGAAAGTATGAAGGGATAGGCAAAAGGTATTTAATAACTTGAAGACGTATATCTTTTTGTGATGAAAGTATGAGTTTAGAAACATCTTTATTGATAAATAGCGCATTCGCTCTAAGGCAACAGGATAATAAACCAGTATATACTCAAATAGGTAAGAAGATAGAAAGACCTTACAGTGAAAGCGATCTTAACGAATTGAAAGAATCGTTACTTAAGCAATATACAAAAGCTGGTTTATCTCAAGAAAAAATTAAAAGACGACTTGATTTTTATGAAAATCGTATGAAGGGAAAGAATATAAAGACAGATGGAAAAACAAATTATCCAATAGACCTTTCAAAACTGGAAAGAATTATTATAACTCCAAAGTCTCATGGCTATATTTCAACTGCTTTTATTGACTTTATTAAAAGTCATAATATCGCTATCTACTGGATTGATTGTAAAGGAAAAATAAAGAATAACTTCAAGGTGTTAATCAATGCTGTATAAGACCTGTTTCAAATGACGATTGGAGAGTTATAGTTTGAATGCGTTCTACATATTTTCAGAATTATTATTTATCAAATAATCCTCCCATTTGTCAGAAAATATATTATTACAAATAGACTCAAAATGAATATTGATGATGAAACCATAATCCTCATATGATCGACTGGATAACCGTTCCATTGAAATTTTTTATTATGTAAGTCATAATAAATTTTATACTCCCTGCCTTCAAAATAGACATCAAGTAATAGTATTGGGATACTGAATCCCTCTATACGACACGCTGAAATGCCTTCTTGAAACGGTGGATTAGGATCAATAAAATTCCGTTCTATTTCTTTTTTCCCTCTAAATTTATCACCTCTATTCTTGGGTATATCTCCATAGAGTGTCTGTATTTGGGGGTCAACAAAATATTTCATTCTATGTTTATCAACTGAAAAAGTGACTCCTGATCCCTCACAAAAATCACATCTTTTTTCACCAGTTCCTCCACATTTTGAACATTTGACATTCCCTTTACCATTACAGGTCTTGCATTTGACAGGATTCATTGTATTCATTTCTTTATTATTGGGGGGAACTTTCTCAGGAGTATTTGGATTTTCAAATATGTATTTGTTGCCATTGCAATCGGAACATGTGATTATTTTACGACCAGAACAATATTCACAGTTAATGTATTTTTTCCCTCTGCAAATAATACACGTTTGATCAATTCCATCTTTTATGATGAAATCTTTCTTTCCATTTGAAAAATTGATCGGAGGGTTGGGAGAAATATTACTTAATGCCCTGTATTGAGATGGACTGACAGTTGTAAATCCATTAGTAACTGAATATTTCTGTGAATAGAAAAAGAACCGCCAGCAATTATGCTTTGTATAATTCCTGATTGTAGCAAACCTTCGAAATTCAGGTTTCATTGTGAGATGAAAATAAAACTTGTATTTTCCAAAATCATTGATTATTTGTTGGGTATCTATATCTTTAGCCCTTTCATTACTGTATTCCATTTTTTTTGAGAAAATCATTGCTTCATCAAGAACTGATTGTTGATTCACGCCATTTTCTTTGAGAGACATGTACCACCCTTACATTTTACTATTAATCTTGCTATTAAATAAATGTGTCTATCTCTTTATATAAATTGATTTATTTAGGATTTTTTTGCATCAACATAATTCTCTGATATACTCCGTTCACGCAAAAAGGTAATATCCGTGCTGCCGCCTGCTCCTGCCAGCGTCATCGACGCCTGAGATAATGAAGGCTCGCCCTGAAGGGTTTTTTGCTGCGGCAAAAAATCGCACGGCGACGAGCCATCATAATCTCATTCCTCGTTCATCTATCTGGCAGGGCAGGCGATGACACCACGGATATACTCTTTTGAATGTTCCTCTTCGTATTGAGGGCGCACAGGTTTTTTTCTATCCAATGTGGTTGTCCTGTCGTATGTCGTTTTCTTTTGTGGCAGGGTCAGGCTCCAACCTCCCTGGATACCTCTTTTCCACGCGCTTCGCGATGTTTTCAGTTATGCGCCCGTTTCCTGGTGGGGTATCGCTGCGCCTGCCCGTGATTCGGTTTGCGCCTGAAGGGGATGGTTTTAAACTCGCACGGTTTGAAGCTGTTCGCCTGCGCGCCGACTCAGGGAGATCTTGAAATCTTTTCCAGTTTCTTCATATCCACCTTTGAGTCTATAAGAAAGTCCAGGATCTGGGAAAAAGTCAGATCATTATATTGATCCTGTATTGCCTTGAGTTTATTATATGTTTCCTCGTCGAGCCTTATGCTTTTTGTAGTCATTTTATACTATGCCTCGATGTTAAATTGTATGCATTTATATTAATACTTTGCATGCACTTCCTAAAGAGATTTAGTATGCTATAGTTTAAATAGTATGCATGCGTATAAAGCATTAAGGAAAAGAGCAGAATTGCCCCTGCGGTGCTTGTAACACCCAGAGGCGCGGCTCATTCCTGTCTAGGAGGAATAAGCATATGGAAAACAACGCACAGAGAATTAAATCTATCTCCTCGAAGGAGATCGCAAAGATCGAAGAACTCACAAGGCTTCTCAGCCAGCATGCGGCCAGGCCGCCGCAATACGACCCCTTCACGGTCGAGGGTAATCAGGCATGGGAGGAATGGGCAGAGGGGTGCCGTGAGATCGAGAGGCAGCTCGTAGCAGAAGGGGTGAAGCTATGATGAAGATAGATCATAGCTTTGAAAATGTCAGGGATACGGACACCCTGAAAAGGCTTGCAAGATCTGCAGGGATCAGGGTATTGAACCGCTTTGAATATTTCGAGGCCGTAAACGGCAAGAACGGCCACAGATACAAGGTTCAGATCAGGGGTATCCCAGTTTTTCGAAGCGAAGACACTGAAGGCGCGCCTCTGATATATGAAAACTTCACGGTCAATATTCCCTGCGAGTTTAACGGCATCATCCAGGAACTTGGCCTTAAGGTTGTTCCTGTGCGGTTTTGCGGGGATTATGGATCATATAACCTGGTCAACAAGAATATTCGGCTTGCCAGTCCTGATATCGAGGTATTCCTTCACGAGCTTTGCCATGCAGTTGATTACAGGCTAAACGGTCTTAAACCCGGCCAGAGGAACGATCAGGAAGTAATAGCAGAGTTTGGCGCAGCTGTGATCGGGCATCTCATGGGCTATAAGATCCCCCTGGGAAATGTCAGGGAATATATAGAAAACTACAGTTTCAGGGAACTTCTTAATTCCCTGTCCAGGATCGAGAAAGTTGTTACGTTTGTGATCGACAGGACAAAAACAAGCCCGGCTGCGGTCAATATACCGCAGCAAGCTGCAGCCTGTACCGGTTGAAGAATTCGATCATAGTCATGTTGGGGTGGCGACCCCACATGATCAGCATTTGTCGAAATGCCGGAAGCTGCAGTTCACGAGGATTTATACTCAATGCCCATGAAGGGGCAGCTGTGCCCCCGGGGTGAGTACAAATCCTCCTGCTGAGACGCTGAAACTTTTACTGACCTTGCTATATGTTTCATTATACTCTGCATTTGTATCGTCTTTTTCTTGAACGTGCGCATGGGACAGATTCCCCTGACCCTTTCTAATGCTTGAGGAATATTCCAGCGAGAATATGGTTAATTTCCGGCAGTCTTAACTTTTTTAGACGTTTTAATGTCATCGGGTTTTTCTTGATTTGACACTTTTGAGTCTTCTTCCCTCATTTCATAAATAGTCCGCATGCGTTCAATTGCAAGATCAATAGCTTCAGTCTCATTCCTGTATATCTTACGGTCAATTAGCCAATTAAAGTTTTCAATTGTGCGCTGACTGAATGCATAGTTTCTTCGGACAGCTGCTTCACTTAATTCTTTGCGTTTCATGGTGTACGTATTATAATACTTATAAATATTTATACCTTTGCGTCAAGGATTTGAATAAAAAAACATGGAGACAATCACCCGTGGGATCATCGATAATTTTTGTTGCTGGGTTTGGGTAAAATCTAATTTCTTGTCTGTTGGAGTGTGTGATTTACTTGGTTATACTGGATTTGAAAAAAGCGATAACAGCCATATAATGGCCGTTATTACGGGACAAACGATGTTTTTAAGGCTCAGTTGTCTCGGAATCAGTTGTTTCTTGCTGTTCAGCCTCTGATGTATCAGTTGTGGTTGGCGCGTTGGCGATTACCACGGGTCTATAAGGATTTAAGATTGTGTTGAACTCGTATACCAGCTCTTTCAATCTGCGTTCGTTGACACCTACTTCACGCTGGATGCGTAACAACCTATCCAGATCAAAGCGCGACACTTCATTTGCATCGACGCCTTCATTATTTAAAATACTGATCATGAACTGATGGTTTGATTCCTTTATTCGTTCCTGTTCGGCTTTCATTGCTTCTCGGTCGATTTGTTTCTTCATATTTTCTTCCTCATTGATTTTCGGCATCCTTGAAACCAGATGCCAATATACCATTCATTTCCCAGTTGCACATTGGGGTGCAAGCTGGAAAGTTTGTATTCCTCTAAGTTATAAGTTCATTGTTTTATTAGGATGAATACGGATAAATAGGGATTTGATAAAACTGTACGGATTACTTACTAAAGTGGTATAGCCCGGCAAGGATTTGCACTTGTCTTAAAAATCCGTGAAAAACATCACCAAAAGATAGGAGTATAAAGAAATTTTAGATGCTCCGATGGGGATTTGAACCCCAGTCGTCAGAGTGAGAGTCTGACATGATTGGCCGTGCTACACTATCGGAGCGAGATTACCTCAAAGTCTTTATGTGTTAATTAAAGTTTCGTTTGCACAAGGTTAACTATATAAGTTCTCCTGCTGCAATATAACGGCAAGGGTTAAAATCAGTTCCAATATATTAAACGTCATTATTAAAAACTATAATGATTAATCGTGATAAACTATATATACTTTGAAAACATAGGTGGAAAAGGTGATACTATGAGTGAAATTGTAAACGTGGTTTCCCGTAAGAATGGGAAAGTAAATAGGAAGAAAGTAAAAGCTTCGCCATATGAATTTACCATTGCAACAAGAGCTAAATGGGAAATGGTGATAGCCGACGAGGATGTAACCATCGGCGCAGGAAAACTTGAGCGTGTAAAGGTAAAGGAAATAATTGTCCAGAAAGACATGCTTGCAATACCATGCGCTTTCAGCCATCATCCTATAATATCTGTGGTCAAGGTCGCAACAAAAGAAGGTCCATCGCCTGTAGAAGTTGACAGGACTATCAATGTAGCATATGTCCTGGGTCAGGAATCTGGTGAGGTCCACAAGGGAGACCTGCTTTCGGTGTTGAACCTTTATCCGATAATGTTTACACGAGAAGCGACCAAACCTGTGTGCATAGGGTGATGATAATGGAAACCTGCAAAATATGCAATGGACAGCAGGACTCAAAACATTACAAAGGCTACAATATATGTACTGAATGCTCTGATCTTATGGAAGACCTCATGAGTGAATATTTCCTGAGGACTATAAATGAAAGCACAGAAACAAAAAAAGGATACCTGAAATACCTGGAAAATGGAAAAGAATTCATCAGCAACTACCAGAAGATCAGACAGCATAGCAAACGCCATATAAAACATATGGAAGAGCATGTCCAGGCGGAAATGAAAGACGCTCGGGGCGGAAAACAAAGATATCTTGAAAGACTCCTTCAAACTATCAACTGGCTTGAAAATACTCCGGAGTTCTATAATTATTATTTCAAGGAATATTACATCTGCCCGGGTTGCGGTGCATCAATATTTGACCACTATGATAAACAGGCTGTTGGAGATTGGCTCATGATAACTTGCGCAAAATGCGATACCGTGATAAAGAAGTATTTTTCGCCAAAATTCGTGAGCTGATTTTTTTTTATGGATATAACGGGATCAGTGGAAGAAATCCTCACGGATTTTAAAAAGAGCCTTCAGGCTGATGGTGGTGATATAGAATTGCTGGGTGTGACAGATGGGATAGTAAAAGTAATTATTACCAGAACAACTGTTCCAGTGACATTTAGTTATTTTTGCGAAAGTACAGGACGAGGGAAGGAGTGTCATGCGGAAGATGTCAAATTCCTACAAAAACTATCGTTGCGGCGCTAGAGGTTGCCCTAATGGAGAAAATACCACAAATAGTAAAGGTTGAATCTGTTCGTGGACATTAATAATTTGTTCATTCTTTTCACCTGAAACTCTATTTGATTTCTTCCCAGAACAGGCTTTTTCTTCTTTCTGCGAGCATCAACATAAGCCTGCCGATCAGAATCCCTATGATCACTCCGCCAATCGTATCTATCGGGAAATGAACTCCTACATATATCCTGCTCAAAGCAACGACGATTGAAAATGCATACAGGTATTTACTATATTCTGGATGGAATCTTGATACGATAGTCGTTGCAAGGAAGCTCATTTCAGTATGTCCGGAAGGGAAAGAGGGGTCAAATTCCATGGGGGCGATAAGTCTTGCCGAAAGTAGCTGTTCATAAGGTCGTTCGCGTTCAAAAAAATATTTTATTGGAAAAGTAAAAATGGCTCCGATTATAATCCCGGCAGTCATCAGTAATGCAAGTTTTTTTTCTTTCTTAACAAGCAAATAGATAATGAATCCAATCCAGAAAACAAATGTAAAATCTCTTAAAAATGGGAACAGGGTATCAAATAAGCTATTCTGGAAATCAAGGTTTATTTCAAGAAAGACGGATCTGTCTATTGATTCAATAAAAGATGCTATGCTCATCGATCAATAACACTGTGTTCTCCTGGATAACTCCATTATGATGTCTGCGGATCTTTGTGGACCTTTCATGTTTTTTGACATTTCCGAGTAGAGGACAGCCTTTTCGCAATATTTCCTGTCATTAAGTAAATCCCTTATTTTTGAAGAAAGAGATTCCGGATCAAGTGAATCATAATCAAGCGTTTCACATGTTCCCAGTTCTTTCATTCGCCTGGCATTATTTTCCTGTTCGATCTGGCCTTTATCAGGAATAATAAGCGCAGGCTTTCCGGTCGTCAATATTTCCATAGCAGTGCTGTGACCTGCCTGAGTAATTATCATGTCAGCAGCTTTCATATATGAGGAGATATCTTTGGCAAATTCGGATACTTTTACATTGGGGGGATAATGATCGCTCTTGAATTTTGTGAATATAAGAAAATCAACTCCTGGAAACTGGTCTGCGATTTTTAAAATATTTTCAAATATCGGATACCTGAAAGAATGTCCTCCAAGGAGGATCAGGATAAAATGGGACTTAATGTCAACAGCATTACTTACCTCAAAAAATTCAGATGAAACGACAGGCCCCACAAAGCATTGTTTTTTCATAATATGGCGGCTTTTACCTAAACTGGCCAGACATACTGTGTCAGGAGGTGAAAGATCAGGGATCAAAGTGACTTCAGCAAGGGTGGTTGCGGTCTGCATTGTAAATTCAACAGGTTTTCCAATAAGACGCACCAGGAAATTACTGTCCTTAAAAAAAGGTTCAAGGCTTGTCTGGTTCGACACATTAACACAGGGCAGGCCGAGCTGGAATGCAGCGAAAATTGCCGCTGTTCTTCCATCAGCCACAACGCATGTCGCATTGAACTTTTCAATAGCTTTTTTCTCCTCCTTTATGATCGATGAGAACTGCATCGCAGTTTTTCTGCTTTTCTTTATGGTGGCTCCAATATCAAAAGATCCTTTATCCCCGACCATTTCAAATTCTCGTTTTAGCTCTATTGAATCAAAACTCTTTTTTAACCTTTCTAAAACATATCCATAACTTCCCATCAGGATGTCTGCTCCCCTCCTTTTGAGTTGGCCTGCTATAGCCAGTTCCCGGCTTGAATGTCCGTAACCTTCACCACATATAGAAAAATATATCCTGTGTTTATTATTTGAAAAAACATTATTTCCTCTTGATTTCATGTCATTTCGCATAACAACTAAAAGAGAAGTTAAACAAGATAATACTTATGGGAAGCAGATGGATGTTCATGATAAAATGGATTTTGATTCATAATTATAAGGATAATACACATTAATATTTTTAAACACAGATTAATTTATATACGAAGATGCTTGTATATTTAATTATATAGAAGCAGGATAGAAGTGATAATTATTCCAATGCTCCAGGAGATGCTATGGAAATATTTGATTTTTATAAAAAAGACATCGAAAAGTTGGAATTAGAACGGGATATTAACGGTTTGAAGGTTTTATTAAACCAAAAGAAAAACGTGATCTTTAGAAGGGAAGTAATAACCGCACTTGGCAGGATCGGAAATAAAAGTGCGGTTGTAGCACTTAATCAGGTTTTGATCGATCCTGATTGGGTAATTAGAAAAACCGCAGCAGAAGCCCTCGGGAATTCGGAGGATAAAAGGGCAGTTTCCTCCTTAATTCAAATATTGAACGATAAAAATGACTCTGTAAGATGGAGCGCAGTTGAAGCTCTGGGAAAGATCAAAGATAAGAGAGGAATAGAGCCTCTTATTGAAATATTGAAAGATAAAAACGAAAACATCCGTGAGAAAGCCACACAGGCACTTGGAAAAATTGGTGATAATAGAGCTGTGGAACCTCTTATCCTGGCATTAAAGGATAAAAATGAGTATATCAGAGAAGAAGCAGCAGAAGCCCTCGGGAACCTCGGAGGTAAAAGAGCATCAGAGGCCTTGATCAAAGCCTTGAAAGATGAAAGCGAATTGGTCAGGGAAATTGTCTGGGAATCTCTTGAAAAAATCGGTGATGAAAAAACATCTGATATTCTTATCAAAGGTCTAAAGGATAAGAACGATTATATGAGAAAGAGAACTATAGTAGCCCTCGGGAAATTAGGCAATAAGAGGGCTGTAGGTCCTTTGATCGATTTATTAAATGATAGAGATGTAAATGTTAGAACGAAAGCCATAGAATCTCTTGGGGAAATTCGAGATAAAAGGGCTGTGGAACCTCTTATGGGAGCTTTAAGGGATGTTTTTCCAAATGTTGCTTCAATGGCTGTGGATGCTCTTGTTAAGATAGGGGAACCTGCTGTTGAATATTTTATCAAAGCATTAAAGGATGAAGATATTTTCATAAGGCAAAGAGCAGTAGGGGCAGTTGAAAGAATCGGAGAACCGGCGATAAAAAATCTCATTTCAAGTTTAAATGATAATAATATTTTCATCAGAAAGACTGCTGCTGAAATCCTCACCAATATAGGAGAACCTGCAATAGAACAACTGATCCATGCTGTGATCGAAGGAAAAAATCCTCAAAGAGAAGAAGCAGCAAAAATACTTGAAACAATTGGCGAACCAGTTGTGGTCCCTATAATTCAGGTATTAAATAAAAAAAACAGGAAGTTAGAACGCAAAAAAGAAGGTAATGTCATAAATCAAGCTACCTCATAGGTTAATAAATATACTTATTTAAATTTTTTCCCTTTATTCGCCTTTATGGGCAATAAAAAGTTAAATGTGCTGCCCACTCCTAATTCGCTTGAAACCCAAATTTGTCCGCCTAGAATATCAATAAGTTCTTTAGTAATAGCAAGTCCAATCCCTGTCCCATCGTATTTTCTGGATAAATCCGAATCAATCTGCTCAAACTTCTGGAAAAGCCTTGGTATGTCTTCTTCCTTTAACCCAATACCAGTGTCAGCAATAGAGATCTTCACCATTTCATTTATTCTTCTGGTCGATACGGTAATATTCCCCCCTTCTTTTTTCCTGAATTTCATTGCGTTGCTTAGCAGATTCAATAATATTTGTTTAAGTGCTACTCTATCAGCCTGTATAGGAGGCATTTTAAGGTCAAATTCCCTTCTCAGGATTATACCCCGCTCTGAGGCATTCTCTTTAATTAATTCCAATACCTCATTTATTGCGTCAGCAACAGATATATCTTCAAAGACCATTTCGCGCTTTCCTGCTTCTATTTCAGCAAGTTGAAGAAAATTATTGATAAGATCAACCAGGTGTTTGCTGCTTTTAATAATATTATCCAAAAAGAACTTTTGTTTGTCATTCAATTGACCTTCAATTTCCCCCTCCAAAATTCTTGAATATCCTATAATAGATGTCAGAGGAGTCCGAAGTTCATGGCTCATAATTGTAAGAAGCTTTGATTTGGTTTTGTTTGAGCTGATCAGGCGCTCATTCTCAAGATGCAATTCTTCTATTGCTCTTTTTCCTGTGATATCCCTTATAATGCAAATGTGTCCCCGGTAGATGCCATTTTCATCCCAAATATCCTTGCCTGTGACCTCGGTAGGGACTATCTTACCATCTTTCCTCAAACCTGGAACTTCTCCATAGAATAAACCAATATCCTTGTTATGTATAGTATTGGTTACGCCCTTTCCAGTTGGAGAATTTTTTTTGGCTGGAGTGATTTTACGCCAGGTATTTCCAATAAGTTCCTTTTGAGTGTAACCGTAAATTTTAGAATGGGCCTCATTAACATAGATGAATCGGCCCTTCTCATCAGTTAATGCGATGCCCTCTGAAGAGCTTGAAAAGGCTTTAATGAGTCTCTCCATTTCTGTCTTAGATTGGTTAATTTCATTAATATCTCGCGCTATAGTAATTAATCGACTTTTGTTACCATACTCATGTAATTTAGCACTTATCTCAACTCGAAATATTGAACCATCTTTGCGTCTGTGATTTCCTTCGAAATGCAATCCCCCTTCTTTATGAATTTTTTTAACATGATCCTTCCATGAAAAATTATCCGGTAAATTAACATCAAAATCATATATATGCATATTAAGTAGTTCATCCCTCGAATATCCCAGACTATTACTGGCTTTTTCATTTGCATCCAAAATAAAACCTGTTTCCGAGCTAACAATAGTAATAGCATTGTTTGATTTGTCAATCAAATAAGGAAATAATTCTAAACTCTCTTTTTCCGGTTTACTCTTGAAAATAGTTCACACAGCCCCACACATTTAATGAGATCAATTTAATTATATGTCTACTTTGAGGAGCACCATCACCTATTTTTTTTCTTGCCAGCGTGCATCTTCTTTATCTCATCCTCAGCCGCCTGCAACTTCTCCTTATTTTCTTCATATATCTTTGAAACGTTCTCTGAAACCCGTTCAAGTCTTTTTTTCAGGATAAGAAGGTCATGTGTTGAGAGATTATAATTTGGAGTGTTCTCGATCCATAATTGCTCCACATCAATAAGGGCATTAATGGCTGCCTTTGTCCTATTCACGGTGTTCTCGTCCATACGATGCTATTCTCCTTTTTCTTAGATTAATGTTTGCACCTTTAAATCAAATGGTCAGCTATACCCTCAGAGATCACATGATCGCAATATACGCACCTTAAATCCACCGGTTTCTTATTGACCGTGAATTTTGAAATTACAGGTTCATGCGTATTGGAAATACAATTTGGATTATTACATTTTACGACACCATCGATACGCTCTGGGAGCTCGACCCTGTATTTCTCAATGACCTCAAAATCCCGGATAATATTGATCGTGGCATCTGGCGCGATAAGAGAGATCCTGTCAACCTCCTTTTGCTCAAGTTCCCTTCCCTCGACCTTCACGATATCCTTAGAACCCAGCACTTTGCTTGGGACATTCATAGCAACACTCACCACAGCTTCTGTTGTTCCATATATTCCCAGGATCTTTAACACATTGAGAGCCTGCCCTCCACGAATATGGTCTATCACAGTTCCCTGGCGGATCGGGCGTACAAGCATCTCTTTTTTCCATGAGCCTGCGGGTTTTTTCTCTACACTGTCTTTTTTCATACTGCCCCCATTGCCATTGCAAGAAGGGTCATCCGCACTGGAACACCATAAAAAGACTGCTGGAAATACCGCGCATATTTTGTCCTGTCAACAGAAGGATCAATTTCATCTACACGCGGCATCGGATGCATTATGATAAGATTGTCTCTGGCGTTTTCAAGCAGTTCTTCAGTTACCCTGTAGATGCCTGCTACTTTCTGATATTCTGCCGTGTCCGGGAAACGTTCCTTCTGGATACGGGTCACATATAAGACATCGATCTCTCCGATTACTTCTTCGATATTAGATGTCTCCCTGATGTTTGCGCCCTGCTTTTTCAGGTCTTTCTTTATAATATCCGGCATCTGGAGCTGTTTTGGTGAAATAAGCGTAATATCGGCATGATAGAGTGACAAAGCATAGGCAAGTGAATGGACAGTCCTTCCATATTTCAGGTCTCCAACAAGTGCGATCCTCATGTCAGAAAGGTTGCTCTCGCGTGCGATCGTATAAAGGTCAAGTAGAGTCTGGGTTGGATGATGCCCGGCGCCATCTCCTGCATTTATGATCGGAACTTTTGAATATTCCGCAGCCATGCGTGCCGCGCCTTCACGGGGATGTCTCAATACTATGGCGTTTGCATAATTCCCAATTACCCTGATGGTATCAGCAAGGGTTTCTCCTTTTGCGACAGAGCTTGATTCGACCGAGCCAAGATCGATCACGTCTCCGCCAAGGCGTTTCATGGCCGTTTCGAAAGATAATCGTGTGCGTGTACTTGGTTCATAAAAAAGCGTTGCAAGTATCTTGCCTGAAAGAAGCGAAGACTTGCTGCCACGTGCGATCGGTTCGAATTCCCTGGCCATGTTGAGGATAATATCGATCTCATCTCGCGAAAAATCCTTCATTGAGATGATATGTTGTGACATCAGGTCTAATAGGAGTTATTGAAATTTAAATATATTGATAATAACTAAATGATCTTGCGCTAATTTTCTACCAGTCTTAATAGAATTCCCGGAATTATTCTGTTTTTTTCAAATCAGTATATGAAATTTTAACTCCATTTTGTCCCATCCATTGTTCTATTTTCTCATTGTCCTGTCTTCCCAGAGAAAAAGATCCACCAAGATAGTTATCTGCACCTCTGGGATCATTAAATACATAACCGTAATTGAATTCACTAATGATACCCGGAGTGCTGGGATTTATGACATAATATTCGTCGCCCTTGATCGTGACTTTTGGAAGGGGACTCTCTCCACCCATTGAAGCAAGAATTGCTATACTCGAATCAAGTTTATTAGGGTTTCCAAAAACAATCCTTGTATCCATATTGTAATTTGATTTTATGTGATACCATAACAACGTAGTTGCTTTTGTCCTTCCAAGCTGGCCGGAAAGTTGAGACCAGCCTTTAGAATTCAACATATTCATTTCATCAGATATGCGTTCGATCGCAATTGTCTTTACAGTAGGCGTTTGTACTATTTTTTGGATATCCTGTTGAGATGATGGCGCCGCCTCTGAAGGCGCTTTTTCTTGAAGACATCCGCTCAGTAAAATAATTATGCCTAAAATCACTATCCATTTATTGCGGTAAAAGATATTGTTTTTCATATGCGTTGCGTTGAATAGTTTCATGGCTCTCCTCAGGGGGGTTTGAGAAGTGCCGAGTTTGGCAACGAGACACTGCTCAACTATTATTATTGTAATTTTTTTGGCTAATTTTCAATAGTTCTAGATTTTACTTAAGTAAACAACTCTTACGATAATTAGTATTATCATATGTATCATATAAGCTTTTTTCATGCTATCTTAAAAGACAAGATCTGAAATATCAGATTTCATCAGACATGAATATAAACAGTAAAAAAATTAGATAATGCCCAGGACGGGATCCGAACCCGTGACCTCCAGATTTCTCAGGAGACTTTAAGCGCCTCTTCAAATATACCCTATGAGTCTGGCGCCCTAACCGACTAGGCCACCTGGGCAAACTCTCCCCTACATGCAAGGATGGTATTAAAATATATCGTACTCTGTAACCTGAGATATGCCACTTTTTATATTAATTGATTGCCTTATCCAAAAAATCAATAACTGCACCGGCCTTTTCCAGATCCTTAAAAAATCCTGGGTACGAAATGCTGATTGACTCTATTGTATCTATTGTTGTTTCCCCTGCAACCATCCCGGCCACTGCCAGCGCCATCACGATCCTGTGGTCATCCCAGCCGTGGACTGTTGCGCCTTTCATCTTCCCACCCTTTATTATAAGCCGGTCTTTTTCCTCAGTAATATCCACACCCATCTTTTTCAATTCAACTGTCATCGCATGAAGACGATCCGTTTCCTTATATCTTACATGCTCTGCGTTCTCAATGACCATAGAGCCCTTTGCAGCTGCGCCAAGAACTGCAAGAGTTGGAACCAGGTCAGGAGTTTTACCAACATCTACTCTGATGCCATGTAGCTCGCTTTTACTTACTTTTACTTCGCCTTTCTTCTGATCCCATGATATATCCGCACCCATTTTTGCAAGTATTTCTATCAGAGCCGAATCACCCTGTTCCGATGGATATAGATTCTTGATCGTTACATCGCCACATAACGCTCCTGCTGCCATCATGTATGAAGCTGAAGAAAAATCTCCAGGAACATTGTAGGACCGCAGGTCATATTCCTGACACGGGGGAACTGTGAATGAATTTGCTTTTTCATCCACAATGATCTTTGCTCCTGCATCTCTTAGCATATCGATCGTAATATTCACATACGGACGGGATTTCAGAACGCCATCAATAAATATTGTGGTCTCCCTGCTCGCAAACGGGGATGCTATAAGCAATGCAGAAATGAACTGTGAGCTTATTGAACCATCAATATGAACATTTCCACCTTTCATTTTACCTTTTACAACAATTGGGGCCATTCCATTATTGCGCGTTGAAAAAGCTTGAGCTCCCAGGTCATTGAGCGCTTTTAGAAGCGGTGTATTCGGCCTTGTTCTTATGCTTGTATCCCCGGTAAGAACAACAGCCCCGTCAACGAGTGAAGAAACAGCGGTCATAATACGAAGCGTAGTTCCTGAATTGGCAACGTCAAGCACATTATCGGGTATTCTTACTTTTCCATCAAAACCTGTTACCGTAAGTGCATCATTTTTTTGCTCGACATTTGCTCCGAAAGCTTCAGATGCTCTTATTGTTGCTTTTGTATCATCGGAGATCAAAGGATAATGCACGATCGCTTTTTTAGAGAGGGCTGCTATCGCAATTGCCCTGTGCGTATAGCTTTTAGACGGAGGAGCATTGGATGCGCCTTTTAATTCTGATCTATGGATAGTAAGCTTCATGATGTGGAATACGTTTATTGAAGATGAAACTATTTATAATTTATATTATGATGAAAAAATCATTTGATTTCTCCGGAACAATTAAGTTTATCCATTTGAAATGACATATTTACTTAAATAAAGGAAATTCTTCCTTTATTGTTAATCAAAACAAGTATAAATTTTAATTCAAATAGGTGAAAATAAATGGCAAATCAAGTTCAACCAATACTTCCTCTTGCGCCGGTCGAGCGCATAATCAGGAAAGCAGGGGCAGACAGGGTAGCAGAAGATGCAGGCATAGAGCTTGCTAAAGTCCTTGAGGAATATGGGATCGAAATTTCGCGCGAGGCAATAACCCTGGCAAAACATGCCAAGAGAACAACGGTCAAGGAAGAGGATATAAGATTGGCTGTTACAAGGATAAAGAAACAGGGTTAAATTACAAAGTTTTTTTGATCGAAAATATAGTTATAGCAACGAATGCAACTAACTTGATACGAACTCAAACCACCTGAGTTCGCTCTAGTTCGTACCAGTTCGCTGTTTTTATATAATATATACACATCATATATTTATTTATGTGTATAATATGCCAGCACCTCATCACCATTTATGCTATCGATCCTGACAAAACCGAACCTCTCAAACTGGACAACATTATCAAGTTCTAATTCGATCCCATGTTCACCCATTCCGGAATATTCCCCATCCGGTGAAAGAACTCTTACTTTTTGACCATCAGGCGGCGCCCAGTGGATGATGCGAGCTTTCTCTTTTTTGACGAGATCCATATCTGTGCCTATGAATTTTGCAGATAATGGTGACAGTCCTGTGATCTGGATATTATAAAGGTCTTTCAGGCGCAGTCGTTCTCCATCTTTTAAATTTTCCACATCGCTCTTACACACAAGCACTTTTGTTCCAACCGGGATCTCCCTCATCATGCCTCGTGAAGGATGAAGCGGGGCTTTCGCAGTTTTTGGTTCTGCGCCAAGAACATCCAGCTCTACCGGGTCCCACACAAAAAAATACCTGTTCGCGATCGGATCAACGATCTTGCGATTCTCTGCATAGAGCGTATCAAGGCTCATGCTGATGTCAGTTTCACCAAGCCCAAGTTCGATCATGAACTTCCTGAGAGCTTCTGCTCTTATCCCGCGCCTGCGAAGTGCCCTGATCGTTGGCACGCGCGGATCATCCCATCCCGTATAGGTCCCATCAGCTATTGCTTTTTTTAAGCCGCTTGTACTTAATTTTCCGAACTCATGTATCTGAATGCGCCCCCAGTGCATGGTTTCAGGATAATTCCATCCCATATATGTATAAATATACCTCTGGCGCGTTTCACTGTCTATGAGGTCTTTGCCTCTGATTATAAGCGTGGTGCCAAGCAGGTGATCTTCCACCGCGCCTTCAAAATCAAGGAGAGGCCAGACAACGTATTTATCCGAAACTTCAGGTCTTGGGTGCGGCTTCTTTATGATGCGAAAGGCCACCCAATCCCTTATTGCCGGATCTTTGTGGGCAATATCGGTCTTTATCCGAAGCACAGCTTCTTGCTCTTTATAATCCCCGGAAAGCATCTTTTCCCAGTATCCAAGATTACTTTCTACATCCTGATCCCTGTGAGGACAGGATTTCTTTACATCTTTTAGTGCCTTAAACTCCTCCTGCTCACAGAAGCAGACATATGCTCCGCTTTTTTTGATTATTTGCTCTGCAACTTCATAATATTTCGGTATCCTGTCAGAAGCGATCACGACCTCATCTGGGTTTGCTCCCAGCCATTTGCAGTCATCAAGGTACCAGTCATACGCTTCAAGCATTGGGGCCTTGGTCGCAGGGTCTGTATCATCGAATCGAACAATGAATTTGCCATTATATTTTTTTGTATATTCAGAATTTACCACTATTCCGCGTGAACTCCCGATCGTTGGCGGGCCATTGGGATTGGGTGCGAACCTCATAACAAGGGCTCCTTTAATATCAAGAGGCTGTAAACCTTTTTCCGGTTCTTTCTTCTCCTTTAATTCTGCAATGAGCTCAGGAGCAAGACTGTTCAATTCCTTTTCCCATAATTCCTGAGGCATGTTGTTTATCTCTTCCAGCACTTCCCCCACAAGTGAATTTACTTCTTTTGCCATTCCTCTAAGATCAGGAGATGCCATGACCTTTCCCATGACTGCCCCTGCCTGTGGAAGCTTTTTGTACTTGACGGCATTTTGCAGGGCGTATTTTTTAATAAGGATTTTAATATCATCAGTATTTAACATTGCGACCTAAATCATCATCCAGTAATATTAAACTTCTGCGAGCCAATCAATAAAGTTTATATTACTGTCATTCATATTTAGAGGAGGTGATATACCATGCAGGCTGAGGTTTCAACATTATTTGGTTTAAATATTTATACTGAAAAAGGAATTTATATTGGGAAAGTTAACGATGTCGTTCTTGAAGTTAACGATAAGAAGGTAACTGGTCTTGCGGCTACGAAATTAAATAGCAGTATGTTCGATTCCGGAAGTAAAGGTGTCGTAGTGCCCTTCAGGTGGGTACTGGCTATCGGTGATGTCGTATTAATAAGACATGTAAAAGATCAGTTTAAAAAAACAGAAGAAGTAAGTGAAGATTATGAGATCCCCCCTGAAGATGAGGAATAATAATATATCTTGAATAATGTTCTTACTGAACATGAAATGAAAGAGAGGGAAATATATTCACACCTTAAGGTATTCCCTCCTTTTGCAGTAAGGATAGACGGCCGGGGTTTTAGTCGAACCCTGCAGCGTTTGGGTCTGGAAAAACCGTATGACGATGGTTTTGCCCATGCAATGGTGGATTCCATCGAATTATTTTTCAAGGAAAGCGGCCTGAATCCACTTTTTGCATTCACTTTCTCAGATGAAATTTCTTTATTATTTAATGAAATGTCTTACAATAACAGGGTCGAGAAGATCGATTCTATTATCCCTGGATTTATTTCCTCAGCTCTTACGATCCAGTTGAAACTTGAGAAACCAGTATCCTTTGATTCAAGGGTAATTATTCTTGGGAAAGAGGATATTTATTCGTATCTTTTATGGCGCCAGGCTGAGACATGGAGAAATCATGTAAGTTCCTATGGATTTTACACACTTTTAAGATCCGGCCTTACAGAAAACGAAGCTGCGATGCGTCTTAAAAATATGAAAGCGGCCCAGATCCATGAACTTGTATTCGAGCAGGGAATTAACCTTGCCGAAACACCTGTCTGGCAGCGGTGTGGCATCATGGTTTACAGGGAGTCTTATGAGAAAACAGGGTATGATCCCATAAAAAGAATGGAAGTCAGTACCCAAAGAAAAAAGATCGTCCAGGACTGGGATATACCAATTTTTAAAACTGAAACGGGGAAAAGACTTATCTCAAAACTGGTTTTGTAAATCTATTACCAATTGTTGTTAAAAATATTTTTGCAAATATTGTAACAAATATTGCCGATACCATTACATTATATTATATGTATTACAGTACTGAGCTGGAGCTGAAAAACAAACCATGGAACTTTCATTCACTTTCATTATTGCAATTGCTGTTGCTCTTTTTATGGGGTTAAATATCGGTGGTAACAACGCAGCCGCCTCAATGGGCGCGGCATATGGCGCAAAAGTCAGGACAAAATACCAGGCAGTACTGCTCATAGGAGTATTTTCAGTTCTTGGCGCGGTACTTAGTGGTGGGGAGGTCATGAAAACCCTCGGGAAAGGGATACTTCCGCCAGGGACTATTGTTCTTGAAAGTGCAATTATTGCAGTAGCTGCAGCAGGAATAACCGTTTTTCTTGCCAATTTACTGAGAGTCCCCATATCTACAAGCCAGGCTGCAGTTGGTTCTGTTGTAGGCATCGGGTTTTTCTATGGTGCCTCTAAAATAAATGCTCCATTAATAGGATCTATCATAAGCTGGTGGATAATAACTCCAATTTTTGCCTGGTTGCTGGCTTACTTAATGGGTAAATATTTGTATACAAGCATACTTATCTGGCTTGCTGAACATCATGAATCTGACGTTTCAATAAAAAGATCCCTTAATTTCCTCCTGACCATTTCAGGTTGTTATGTGGCATATTCGGCAGGGGCCAACAATGCTGCCAACGCAGTCGGGCCTTTTGTAGGGGCAGGATTAATAGGATCAACTACGGGTGCTATTTTTGGGGGTCTTGCGATCGGTCTTGGTGCTCTTGTTCTGGGGGGAAGGGTACTTGAAACGGTTGGAAAAGAGATAACAGAACTGTGTGTGATAAGGGCTATTTTCGTAGAATTTTCCTCGGCCATTATAGTCCATATAGCTTCCATAAAAGGAATACCGATCTCACTTGGTGAAATCGTGGCAGCCGGCATCATAGGGATAGGATGTGCAAACAGCGGGATGCATTTAGTAAAAAGTGATGTAGTCAAGAAGATCGTGGTAGCATGGGTGATTTCACCACTGTTTGCGGGAACAATTGCATTTGGTTTAATGAAGTTGATCTAGTCAGACAGGTCAAAAATCCAGCAAAATGGAAGATTAAAATACAATCAAAACAATTTTGAAAACATGTCATGCGAAAAATTCACTGAAAAATTTGATGATTATAAAAATATTAGAAAGCAAAAGAAATTATTTGGGACTTTTGGGTTCAGGGGTGTCGTGAATGAAGGGATGGGAGCTGAAAAGGCAAGACGAACGGGTGCAGCTCTTGCCGCTTATCTTGGCCAAGGGAAGACCATCGCCATAGGAAAAGATCCGAGGAAATCATCTCCCATGCTTGAGGAAGCGCTCATTGAAGGAATATTGGGTCAGGGTTGCAATGCCTTAACACTTGGAATTATTACACCCAATACACTCTCCCTTGAAGTAGGAAGGCAGGCAGATGCCGGAGTTATGATCACAGCATCACATAACCCCCCGGAATATAATGGAATGAAATGCCTGAGCAAAAGAGGGATGGGCTTTTCACCAGAAGAAGATCTTGCTCTTGAGAAATTATATTTTGGAGATCTCAATCCAAATGTGAAAAAAGGAAAAAAATTGACTGACAATGGGGCTGGAGACCGGTATCGTGCTCATATCGTGGATTATGTGAAGAAACTGTTCCCTGTTTCACAATTGAAAATAGTCGTTGATGGTGGTGGCGGGTCAGCCTCTACTGTGACGCCTGAAACGCTTTTGTCCCTCGGGTATGATGTTGTGAAATTCAACTGCAAATATGATGGCATGTTCATGGAGAGAAATCCTGAACCCACAGATACGAACCTGACAAAGCTAAAGAAACTCATGGTCAAAGAGGGCGCTGCCATGGGTGTAGCACATGACGGCGACGGAGATAGGACCGCCTTTATTGATGAGAATGGAAAATTCGTACAGGGTGACGTGACTGCTTCGATCATTGCTGATCATTTACTCAGGCAGAGCAAAGATAAAGTCAAGAAGATCGCAGTTACGATCGCATTCTCAAATATCATAAAAGATGTAGCAAAGAACCTGGGCGCTGAAGTGATTTACACTCCAGTTGGTGAGCCATATCTGGCTCAGGCAAAATTATTATGTGGGGCACAGGTCGGACTTGAAGAGCATGGTTCTGTGCTTATTGAATGGAGCCGAGAGGGACCGATGCTTGCTGGAGTAATGGCCGGAATACTTTCAAAAGAGAAAATGACTTTTTCCCAGCTTGTGGAAACATATCCGAAATATCACCAGATAAAGGAGGCTAAGATCCTTCCTGCAGGTACTGACACTGATAAAATAATTGAGCGAGTAAAAAAAGAGATCCCGGCAGGTTACGAAAAAGCGTCTGATATGGACGGATTGCGGATGGATTACACAGATGGCTGGTTTCTGGTAAGAGCCAGCGGCACAGAGCCAAAAGTGAGGATATTTTCAGAAGGACGAACACAAGATCGAGCGCAGGAGCTTATCGGGATTGCAATGGATGGGCTTGAAAAGGCTATGATTTGATTTGAGTATTGATTTATTCCAACAATGATTCTGAAGCAGTTAGCCAGTCAATTTTCATAGAATGGCTTATTTTAATGCTAAAATCCATAGGAGGTGCTTTTTCTGATATTTTGGATTCAGCTGAGGCATGAGATTTCAAGATTGGAATTTTTGATTTCTGATAATTTTTCATTTCACTCCTATGAGATACAAAATATAGAGGATATTGAAAATATTTATAGGTGCCTTCAGAAATTATGCTTAGTATAATCCTCATTATTATGTATTACATGCTTAATCGATCAAGATCAATATTTTCTAATTTGTATAGATTTAACCCCTTTTTCCCACGTATATGCTCGCATCCCATCAGTGCCAGCTATAAGCCAGACTGATAAATCATTCTCCATCGTCTCTATGTCCCATAAAGAAGGAACTGCGAAGGAGGCAGGGTGAGTATGGTAAATTCCGACTATTCCCTTACCGTTCTTTTCGGCTTCATTCCAGGCAGTAAAATGTTCTGTAGGGTCAAATTCAAAACTTTTATTAGTCCGTTTAACATTTTTTATGGGTAGTGCCTTTTCTACTTCCACAATTACACCATCTATGGTCCCAATAAGAACTCCGCAGGCTTCATAGGGTTTATTTTCTTCCATATAAGATTGTATCATATCATACTCTGCTCGTGGTATTCTTAGTTCACAGATATCCATAATTTCCCTCTTTTTTTGTGAAGTTTGACCGGAATATCAAAAGTTTTACTTAGCACTTTATTCGTAAGTACTTTTTCTCGTTCGCCGCTTGCTACCATTATGCCATTTTTCAAAGCAAGGACATGGGTTATAGAAGGCAGTATCTCTTCTATATGATGAGTGATATAGATTAAAGTAGGTCCGTCCTTCATCAACATCATTTTCTGTATGCCTGATAGCAATTCTTCCCTGGCTTTTATATCAAGCCCGGCACATGGTTCATCAAGAAGAAGCAATTCAGGTTCCGGCATAAGCGCCCTGGCAAGGAGTGTTTTTTGTTTTTCACCGTCTGAAAGGGTTTCAAATCTGCGGTCTGACATCCTGGATAATCCAAGCGTTTCTATTAATTCGTTTGCACGTTCTTTGACTTTTAAAGATGGTGTTTCATAAAGTCCTATACTTGCGAACTTTCCTGAAATAACAATATCCCTGACGGCTTCCCACTGGTGTATCATATTCCGTATCTGTGAACTGCATTCCCCTATGTGCAGGCGCAGTTCCCGAAGGTCGGCAGAACCGAATTTTTTTCCGAGAACACTTACTTTGCCTTGCGATGGCTGGTGATAACCGTTTATAATACTTATAAGACTGGTCTTCCCTGAACCGTTCTGACCAATTATTGCCCAGTGCTGGCCCTTATCTATACTCAAATGTAGATCGTGTAGTATTTTGCTGCTATTTCGAATAAAAGATATATGGTCAAGGCGGACGATATGATTCAAACGCATGAAAGACTCATCCTTTTCCCATACTATAATTTTTTGCTTCTGATCCTTACAATGTCTATTAAAAACATTTCATTCTGTGATGCATAAAGTTTTTATATCATAATGATAATAATGTGAATTAGAATGAACATAGATAGATTATAATATCAGGTGCCGGGGATAAAATGTTGGAAACATCAAATGAAAGAATAAAAATGCTAAAAGCAGGTTTTACAGGTAAACAAATCGAAAGAATGTATCTTGAAGAAAATAATTTCAAAATAGAAAAGTGTCCTCTACTTTTTGAAATAGTTGTGATCGGATCAAAACAAAATCGGAAAACATGTGAAATTGCAGCTGGGTCTGTTTACTCTTTAGGTCTTGCAGTCGCAAGTGTTTTCGATACATCTGGATTTAGACGATCCATCCTCAATATACTTTGATCTATTCAAACCTGCCTCATTACAAAAATAAGATTTATTCTTCTCTTATCTTTTATGATCGGTGAGCATTTAATACTCATTTTGAGCGTTAATCCATGCTTATTAACACTGGTAAGATTCCCCCCCCATTCATTCCTTGTATCCTGCAGAAGACTTTCTTTATCTATTAAAAGCGGACTCCGGGGATGAGCAATGATACTGATGTGTTTTCCGATCATGTCACCCTGTAAATAACCATATTTTTTCTCAAATGTTGGATTAATATATTTGATATCACCACTGACATTTGTTATTACAACACAATCGTCCATGCTATCAACGGCTGATTTGAATATAAGGAGTTGATCCTGTTCATTAATTAATGCATCATGATACTGCTTGACCCTGACCAGGGATTTTACTCTTGCTGTTAATTCATATACATCAACTGGTTTACTAAGGAAATCATCTGCCCCTGCTTCTATGGCTTTGATCCTATCTGCTCTTTCCTTTAGAGCTGTTACCATCACTACGGGTACATGCATGGACTTTTCATTACCTTTTATCTTCTTGCATACATCATATCCATTAATTCCCGGCATCATTATATCAAGAAGGATCAGGTCGGGTAATGATTTTCCTATTTCAATTAATGCGTCACTTCCGTTGAATGCTTTTATAACCGTGTAATCATGCGAAAGCATCCCGTCAAGAAGTTCTACATTCAGCACTTCATCATCTACAACAAGTATTTTGGGTTTAGCCATTATTATCATTCAGGAATTAATTTATCAAGCATATCCTGATATAATTCATTAAATTATTTATTGCCAGATATAATCTTATTCCTTAAGTTCATATACATTTAATTTCAATGTACTATCTTTGTTATATCTATTTCAAGTATATCTTCTGCCCCGAGGCTCTTGAGTTTGGGGATAAGGATATTGATCTCGCTCTTACTTACTACAGTCTGCACGGAATAGTAATCTGATTTATAGAGTTTCGAGACAGTAGGTTCTTTCATCGCAGGAAGACCGCTTACAACAGTATCAAGTTTGTTTTCTGGCACGTTCATAATAATAAAAACCTTTCCGCGTGCTTCAAGTACAGCCTGCAAAAGGATCTTGATCTCTTCGATTTCCTTTCGTTTTACAGGGTCATTCCATGACTTCTTATTTGCAATAAGCTTTGTATTAGATTCAAGGATGATATCAACGATCTTCAATCCGTTTTTTCGCAGGGTTGAACCAGTTTCGGTGAGATCCACTATAACATCAACAAGTTCCGGGACTTTTGCTTCGGTCGCTCCATAGGAATATCGCAGGTCAACGGGTATTCCAAGTTTATCAAAAAATCTCTTTGTGAGATTTGGATATTCCGTTGAAACTCTGCTTCCAGGTTTTATGTCTTTTGCACTTTTTATGTCTTTATCATTCGGGACAGCTATCACGATCTTAACGATACCTTCTCCCATCTTGCTATAGAACATATCTGCAACTTCCACAACATCTGAATCAGATTCGATGACCCAATCTTTTCCAGATATCCCAAGGTCGAAATATCCTTCTTCAACGTATTTTGGGATCTCCTGGGGCCTGAGTATCTTAACTTTCTTTATCCTGGGGTCTTTTACAGTTGGATTATACTCACGGTCGGTTTTCCTTATTTCAAGATCTGCCTGTTTAAATAAAAGAAGGGTCTGCTCTTCGAGACTACCCTTTGGGAGAGCGATGTCTAACATAATAATTCGGTTTCCTAAAGGGATTCACTGATTAAAAGCTTTGCTCACAACGTAACATTTATCATGTTTTATCTATATTACTAATTGGGATTTATGAGAGTATCACATATATTTATTTGTTTATTGATAATATCTTTATTTTCAGTACCAGTATCTGCAGACCTTATCATTGAAAGTAATCTGACCGCAAATATTACGGATAAAGATGCCTGGAGCTCTGCTTTGAGCCCGGATGGAGAAACTATTGCTTATGTTGCATACGATGATTCAAAACAGCGAAAACAACAGATATTTACGATAAATATCGATGGCTCTGATAGGAAACAACTCACAAATGATACAAATCGTAAGTGGGGTATTGAATGGTTAACAGATGAGATATTATTCAATTCCTACGACACAGATGGAATCCAGAAAATATTTCTTGTTTCACTTGATGGTTCAAAGAGAAGAAGACTGATGAATGAGACGATCCGACAGGGAATGGAACCAATAAAACGTGACCGGTTCTGGGGTGCAGGTTCATGGTCTCCTGAAAAAGAAGTAATATTATTCACTTCATACGGTCCAAAGGGTGATGAAAAAATATTCCAGGTAAACATTGATGGAACTGGATTAAGAATGGTAATTAATGATAGCTCCAGACAATGGAATCCCCAGTGGAGTCCTGAAGGTGATTCATTTGTATATGTTTCACAGGACAGCAAGAATCTTGACCAATTGTTCATAGCTAATGCCGATGGCACGGGTATAAGACAGATCACAGATGATGGTTTTAAGAAATATGAACTGGATTGGGGTAAATATGGGATACTTTTCGTATCAACAGAAGAACAGATCGCAAGTAGTGAAAAGATATTTGTTATAAATCCTGATGGTACAGGTAAGCGACGCCTTGTTGAAGACGGTGATTTTAACCAGAAGAATCCCAGGTGGAGCAGGGATGGAACCAGAATAATCTATGAAGACATAGACATCAAGGGAAATCGGTTGATAAACGTCCTGAATCTAAAGAATCCTGTGAATGAGCCAACGACTACTCAAACTGTAGTCAAAACAGTTCAACCAACTCCGATTTATACTGAACAAACTCCCCAGACCAAGAAAACACCAGGAACACCCTCTATATCAATTGTATCAGGTATATTTATAGTTATATTGGCGGTAATTTCTTTTAATTCGAAAAATTTATCAAAGAAATGATCACTCAACTTTACGGGGCATCAATCCCTTTTTGTTGACCCACCAGTAAGCAGCCCAGGTAGAGAATATTGTTGAAGTGACGAGAAGTATAATATACCAGCCCTGGTCTTTCGCCCCCATATTGAATGCAGAATTTCCCAGAACGGTTGCAATAGTATTTGGAACCAGCACGGCTGTTCCCAGGATAGTCAGCCAGGTCATAACAAGAGCAAGCCTGTTATTCAATATCTGGAGCTGATTATTATAAATGCTCTGGAGCACCTCGAGTCCTGATGCAAGTACATCTGACATGTGCTCTGAAAGTGCAATATGCCTGTTAACATCATCTGAAAGGATACCCATACGCGCAAGTAATTTTGGATTGTCGGTCATCAATTCTGCATCCCCGTGTCGAAGTGAATTTACCACATCAAGGGTTGCCCAAAGCGTGTCCATATAGCTTATGAGTGCATGTTTCATGTTATGGATCTCAGGGGCGATCATTCCCCTGGGTATATGGGGGTCAATCAGGATCTTGCTCAATTCATCACCCTGCGATTCTATCTGTCTTAAATGGTCAAAATTCCGGTTTATATTTTCATCGATGATCCTGGTGAGAATTATCGTTATCTTATCTTCCAGTATCAGGGTTGGTTTTATCTTTCTCATAAACGCGTCAGCATAGCGGGAAAGCCGCATTAGACGGGTGACGTTATCCTCATGGATCGTTACGATCAGGTCTTTTCGTATCAGTATAAGGATCGGACTTATGAGTACATCAAATTTTTTCACAGCAACTGCAGGAAGCATCAATCCCATTTCTGTATCCCTGTCTTCGTATGCTGACAGATAGCTGGATAAAAGCGTGGGAACAAGCGAAGAACTAAAACCCAGGGACATTGCTATTAGATCTGCATCTTTTTTTATATCTTGAACAGGGAAATTGATCCATGCTACAGAAGAATCTTTTAAGAATGAAATAAAATCATGCGGATTGTCTCCTGTCATTTTGAATGGACGTCCCCCTGATACGGGCAATGCGACGCAAAAAGCCTGTTTACTATCGGTTTGGAGGGGCAGGATTATCTTTTGGTCTTTGTTTTCTTCAATTATTGAAGAAATTTGCTCAGGTTTTTCTTCGCTCATATTGCCTCCTCATAAATGTTCTTTGCAGATTTTTTCAAGCTTATCTGACGCTTTGTCCCTTTGTCTATTAAATATATCAATATCTTTTCTTATTTTAGAAAGCTTTTTATTAGCAAATGTCAGTTGCCGCTTTGTTTCGCGAGGTGCAGGACCTCCCTTGATGTTGCGTTTCTTTACATTATTCATGGGATCAAGGGCATCTCTTATTGATTTTCCAGATAAACCTCTGTCGCTTAACTTTTCATGAATGATCCTGGATGAAAGTTCATCCAGGATCGCAAGTGTTGGAGTTGTGCCTTTTTTGGCTATTGAGCCAACAATATGATGCGCTGTCCTGAAAGGAATGTCCGCATTTCGAACAAGAACGTCGGCAAGTTCAGTTGCTGTCATGAATCCAATATTTGTGGCTTTTTTCATATTCTCTTTTTTTATACCCATTGTACCTATCATGCCATCAGCCATTCGAACAGAAGCTCGAACTGTATCCACGGATCGCCAAAGATGGGGCGTTGCTTCCTGAAGGTCGCGATTGTAGCTATAGGGAAGACCTTTACATATTGTAAGCACTGAAATGAGTGACCCATTCAATGTTCCTGTTTTTGCGCGCATCAGCTCGGCAATATCAGGGTTCTTTTTTTGCGGCATTATCGATGAGGTGGATGAGTATCTGTCATTGAGTTCTATAAATCCGAATTCTGATGTGCTCCATAATATCAGTTCTTCCGCCATCCTGCTCAGGTTTGTCATTATATTTGAAAAGCAGCTCATGCTTTCGATCATAAAATCCCTTGTGCTGACAGCATCCATCGAATTTTCGATCGTTGAATCAAAACCAAGGAGCTCTGTTGTTCTTTCTCTGTTGATCGAAAAACCAGTGGAAGCAAATGCAGCAGCTCCAAGAGGATTCTGGTTCGTGCATACATATGCTGCTTTTATTCTGGAAATATCACGAATGAAAGCATTTGCATGGGCAAGAAGATTATGAGCAAGAGTGGTGGGCTGGGCATGTTGGGTATGAGTATATCCAGGCATTATTGTTTCATGATGTTTTACTGCTATTTTGATAAGGGTTGCGATAAGGTTAGCGACTTCACCCATAAGATTTAAAAGTTCCACACGTAAAGTAAGGCGTATGCATGTTGCGACCTCATCATTTCTTGAACGCCCGGAATGCATCCGACCTCCAATATCTTCACCCACCATTTCAATAAGACGTGCCTCAAGAGCGATATGCACATCCTCATAAGATGTATCCAGAGCAGATATCCCATCTTTTTGTATTTTGTCAAGGCCTCGAAGGATAGATGAGCACTCGACCTCCTTAATTATGCTCTGTTCTGTCAGCATGACCACATGAGCTTTATCAACTTCCACATCCGCATAAAATATCCTTTTATCAGCTTCCATTGACGACGTGAAGCGCATGATATCTTCTCCAGGAACTACCGCAAGCCGCCCTCGTCTTAATATATTCATAAAATATCTTTAATTCATGTCAACAGTTATAAATATAGAGGATGATATTCTGATGGAAAACATGATTGAAAATATCATTTGGGTAGCTCTTGGATTGCTTATCATAGCAACACTTGTTCCCAAAAAGAACAAATCAAAATATACAATATCAGGATTAGGGTGGATAGTATTCACCGGTCACTGGATACTTCAATGGCAGCATTATTATGAACTCCTCGATTATGTGAATTTATTCTTAACAATATGTGCGGCCCTGTTCAGTTTTTATCTTGGGTATTTCTTGCTAATAAGGAAAGAGATCATTTTTAAAAATATTAATGGAATAAACACTATCAATTCGATAACAATGCTAACTACGGCATCTTCGATAGGCGGATTATCTTATTTTGTTTTCTCTGAGATCCCTTTGATGAATTCATGGATAATTACAACGGTAACTGACCAGACTGTATGGTTAGGATCTATCCTGGGGATAACGATCTCACGACTTGATTGGAATCTGATCGCTGTCAATGGTTATAAGGTTGAAATAATCCTTGCGTGTACTGCCATTGAAAGTATTGCATTGTTCGCAGGGATAATAGCAAGCGTGAATGCGCCCTATAAAAAATTGGCCTCAGCATTTATCATTTCTGTTCCGGTAATATATGGTTTGAATCTTATCAGGAATGTTTTTGTAGTGGACGCTTATGGAATGACATGGTTTGGGGATCCTGAAATGAGTTTTTATATTGCGCATACCGTGATCGCAAAAATAGGTTCAATGATAGCATTATTCTTTATCGCTTATGCTGTACTAAAAATTCTTCCAGAAATAATTGATATGATAGATGGGCTTATTGATCTAGTTGGGGGGATTTTCAAGAATGCTGGCTAAGGGTTCATATTCATGGATATTGGGGATCGCGTTAATTGCGATTCTGACATGGTTCGGTTCCAGGTCTCTATCTGGATCTATTATGCTATCATCGATACTTTTTCTCTTATTTATAGTAGCATCCATTCTTACCATTTTTTTCATTATTTTTTTTCGCGATCCGCAACGTTATCCAACCGGGGATGAGGATGATGCAGTTTCACCGGCTGATGGAAAAGTAATATCTATACAGAACAGGACGATCTGTATATTCATGAATATCCATGATGTCCATGTGAACCGGGCACCGCTTTCTGGAATAGTGACTCACATTGATTATAAACCAGGAGGATATATCCCTGCGTTTAACAAGGATTCAGAGGTTAATGAAAGAAATCATATTGTCATGAAGACTACAACAGGAACCCTTGAATTGACGCAGATCGCAGGGGTATTGACCAGGCGCATCGTATCGTATATCAGTGAAGGGACGGAACTAAAAAGGGGTGAGCGTATTGGTATGATCCGTTTTGGTTCGCGCGTTGATGTAATATTGCCGGAAGGATATGTTACCAGGGTAAAGTTGAATGATGTGTTAAAAGCAGGGGCGACTATTATCGCTGTAAAGAAAGATAAATTCTGTAAAAATTAAAGTGAAAAATATGGGACAAAATATTCTGAAACTTATAAAACCTGCAGATATAATTACCCTTTTCAATGCCTTATTTGGATTTGCCTCGATCCTGATGACCCTGAACGGACAGATAGAAAGCGCCCTGGTGTTGATCTTTCTTGCTGTGATAGCTGATGGAGCTGATGGAGCGGTAGCTAGATACTCCGGAACAGGTGTACTTGGTGCCAATCTTGACTCGCTGTCAGATGTGATATCATTTGGAGTGGCTCCAGCAGTAGTAGCTTTTGTTACACTTGATAATAATTATTCTTTGATCGTTTTTCCCGGTCTTTTTATGGTTTGCGGGATATTGCGCCTGGCCAGGTTCAATGTTTCAGGGAAAAAAGATGGGTTTGAAGGTATTCCAATAACTGCCGGAGGTTTTATTGTCGCGCTGTTCATATTTGTAAAAGATATTGTTCCATATTATGGTATTATTTTTCCCGCACTTCTTTTCATTTTATCTATATTAATGGTCAGCACAATAAATTATCCAAAGATAAAAAACCCCATAGTTCTTGCACCAATGGCGATTGTTCTTTTATTTGATATCATATTATATTATTTTAATTACTCTGGTCTTTTAAAGAAGGGTATATTACTCCTTTTATTATTGATCATGGCATATGTTTTAAGTCCGATATGGAGGAAGAATGACACAGATCAATAATCGCGATATGGCTGTTTTTGAAGCCGGTATAAAGCTTGGCGCATTGTATCATCAGTTCGTTGGCACACCCATCAATGTTGATATGATCGAAGGGCTTTCAAGGATCATAGAAGAAAGCATAGGCGTCCAGCCATATGTACGAAGCATTAGCGTCACGATCGATAGTGAAATGGTTAAGAGGAAACAAAATCCAGGATTTGGATATTGCGAACTTGAAGGGCGTATGCTTCACGTAAGCATCCAGGTTTTGTACAAAAATGTTATAGCGCATGTACAAATGTGTTATGATGAAGGGAATGATTATCCCCTTATGAGTATATATAAAATTGAGGAAATGTAATATTTGAATAGAACGCGGATGACGCTGATTTCGCGGATATACACGGATACTTTTTTTCTTATTTCCAGATATGCCACCATTTATTATGGGGTTGCTGTGGTGCAGTTAACATTCGCTGGGTCTGGATGTGAAGGACCTGTTCCTGATGCAGCAGTTTAAGCAAGTCGTCAATCTTTGTCCTTAAGAATTCGATCTCTGTCTTCATCCTTAATATCTCGTTGCTATCCTGTTGCTCTATTCTGCTAATCGTACTATCATTAGTCTCTATATTATTATCTTTATTGTTATTTTTATTGATCCTGTTGCTATCATCATTGCTAGAATTGCTAGTATTATGGCTAGCTTTGTTATAATTCTGGATTAAATTGCTATCAATATTACCTATCTTGCTATCATTTTGGCTAGCAATCTTAATAGCTGAATCATCAGTGTTGCTAGTATGTTGATGCATCTTGCTAGCAAAATAAAGTTCCAGGGCTTCTATAACGATATCAACTTTGGGTCTGCCATCCTGTTCTATTTTCTCTTGCAGCTCAAGAGGTATTCTAACATTCAACTGCTTCTTTTCGCCCATACTGCTATTAATGAATAGCTTTTTAATAGCTTTTGCTATTTAGATAGGTTATCTGAACAATAAATCTCAAAAAATTCGGTTCCATTATCCATGCTTACCTTTAGAATAGTCCTTGTTGAACCCATCTACAGCGGCAATGTGGGTTCAGTAGCTCGTGTTATGAAGAATTTCGGTTTTGAAGAACTCGTGCTTCTAAACCCATGTGAGCTTGACAGGCCGGCTCACCTTATGGCTGTCCATGCTTATGATATAATTGAGAAAGCGAGAATAGAGTTCTCTCTTAAGGATGCCCTGAAAGACTCAAATATTATCGTGGGAATGACAGGTCTTCCTGGAAAAACTGACAATAAACACTTCAGGATACCGGCATATAGTCCGAGGCAATTGAAAGACAAGCTTGCCGGAAATTCTGGTGTCGTGTCTTTGGTATTCGGAAGAGAGGATGCGGGTCTTCGAAACGAAGAACTTGAAATTTGCAGTTATATTGTGAATATTCCTACAAGTCCGATATATTCCAGTATGAACCTTTCCCATGCAGTAGCTGTCGTTCTTTATGAACTGAGCGATGTTGAAAGCGGAGTGAGGTACCTGGCACAAAATTCTGATATTGATCTATTATATGGGCATATAGATGAAGTACTGGACGATGTAGAATATAAAGAACATAAAGAAGATAAGACAAAGCTTATGCTTCGCAGAATATTAGGTCGTTGTGACTTGACGGGACGCGAGGTACAGACCATGCGTGGGATATTGCGTCGAATACAATGGAAATTGAAAACAGGTGAATATGGAAAATCCGGTTAAATTTTTGCTGGGCTGCATGTTCGGGAAAAAACCAAGAATTGCACAAAGCCAATACATAAAATCCTTTGAATTGAAAGGTGATCTCAAACTGGCAGAGTTTGTAGCTTACTTTATCGTTGCATCCATTGAAGTGGGAAACACGACAACAAAATGTATACTGACCGCCACAAATATGAAAGATGGTCGAACTCACGTTTTGAACAAGACCGTTAAAATGACACGGGATGTCAGAAAACCCAAACCCAATGAGAGGATTTTTGGATCAACGCTTAATGGAGTATCACTGACAAAGGAATCTATTGCGGAACTTGTGAGGGATACGCTTATTGAAGCGCATGAAGCCGTGAATCTTGATATCACCACTGACCTTGATTTTGCGGTGCGGTCAACAGGTGTTGTGGCAGGTTTTTCATCTCCGCATGAAGTGGGTGAATTCATAAAGGCTCTTGCAGATGGTTGTCTTCTTGCCGGGATCCCGCCTAAAAAGATGGTCCCTGCAATGTCTATCGATAACATCCCGGCCAAATTCAAAAACCGCACTCTTATAGATAAGATCGTATTTACCGGTGCGGTCGGTGGTGTTCTCCCACCTGTAGGATCAACAGGTGTAGAGATCGTTGCAAACGAAATGGAAGGAGAACTTGCCACAGCTGGAATCAAAGAAGGCGCCAAATGGTCTGGAGTGGATTTTAGGAATCCAGTTTTTTCGATGGATTTCGGGACGACCCTGAAAGGTCGCATTACTAATTCTGAAATACCATATGCCAGAACGATCGCGAATCTTTGCGGTTATGCGGGGGCTATCCCGGATGCGATCATTAAAGGAACAGGTCTTGTGGATAAAAGGTATGGCGCTGCGCTTGACCTCTTTAGCGAATCCAAAGAACGCTTGATATGGCTTTCAAAAGGCAGTAAGATCCAGATGTATGCTGCCAGGATCAATGACCTGATAAAAATAGAGATCGTGCCAGATAATGTAGACCGATATGGGAGTGTGCCTGTAGATCCTGCTGCTGCCAGGGAAATTGGTGTTATCCTTATTGGCTGCGATGTGGGAATAAACGGAAGCCTGATGTCAGGTTTGACGGACATTGGTTCGGAAATATATTCTAAAGATGGTTTAAGAACGATGTTTGCGACCCTTGACCTTGTTTGCGCAACAATGGTCGAGCGAATTGTGAAACTTGCAATTGAAAATAAGCTTGTAACTGAAAGGACATCAATTGGCTTAACAGGAAGGGCGGCGATCACAGGCTGCAAACCTAATTTAATTGTAAAAAGCATTGAAAATCTTGGTTTTTTAAAAGATCCAGGAGAACAGATAGTATTCGTGGATGATGGTCTTGCCCGCGGCGCAGCTGTAATGGCGCGCTGTATGAATTCGATGGGAGTACCAAAGAATCCCATCGGAGGTATAAGGGGAGGCGCATGCGTCCTGAAACAGCGAATGGAATATTATGAACGATCTAAAGGGAGGTAATTATCATAAAAGCACTTCTTATGATGGGATGCCCTGAACTGCCTGTACAGACGGCATCAGCATTGTATATTGCAAATAAATTAAATATAGAGGGATTTGAAGTTACTGCGGCAGGAAATAAAGCTGCTATAAGTCTTCTTCTTAATTCTGATCCTGAAAAACATTATATCAAGAAAGTAATGGATATTGACAGGTGTATAGGCGCTATTGTAGATAAGAAATCCGATTTTGATCTTTGTTTTGTTTTTATCCATAGCGATAGCGGTATTTCGTATCTTGCGACAATAAAATCAATTTCAAAAGCAAAGACTGTAGCAGTTATTTTTGGAAAAGATATTGATCCGCTTATTAAAGCAAGCGAAGATTCGATCATTATTGCGGCAAAAGCTGTTCATAATCCAACACCCCTTCGCGCACAAATTGACGGGGTGAAGTCATGGGCTGTGTTGACGAGATGAATTATGAGATATTGCTGCCAAATAGCTCTTTTAAGGAATGTGCCGATTATATAAAAAAAAATTTCAAGGAGATATTTTTTGTACCTGCGGGTTTCAAAATATTTGACAATTACCTTGTAGGTGTGCCGCCGATACCGATCGCTGTTGACAATGATTATATTATCATGCCTTATGTGAAGCCCTGCCATGGATGTTTTGTGTTAAGGATCCCTGGAAAGGAAGAGGTAGAAAGGTTTAGATCAGGAAAAATGGGCGATTTTTAAGCACCGAACTAAAACGAACTGGACGAACTCTTATTACAATGAGTTAGTTTTGAGTTCGTACCAGTTCGTTGTTCATTATATGTTTGGCGGATATAACTTACAGTTTATCCACCTTTTGGTAAAAATGGCATCAACCAATCAATGAATGAATTCATACTTCTTGTCTGTAAATAAAGAGTCCCAGTTCCCTTGAATTCGGCAACAAGACCTTCACCGCTAAATATGGTTGATTTAAGACCGCCAACTCTTTTTACTTTATAGTCCAAACCATCAGTAAAAGCCACCATGTGCCCTGTATCAATAATGAATGACTCACCCTTTAATTTTATTTCATGGATCGCACCAAAACTTGAGATAAAAGCGTCGCCTATTCCTGCCATTTTAAGAAGGAACAATCCTTCTCTTGAGAAAAATGATTTTGCACCGCCCCATTTTGTATCAAGACTTAATTCAGGAGTTGATGCCATATAGCTTCCACTCTGTATATACAGTGTTTCTCCATTCAGCCTGTGATGGGCAATGTCACCCTGGTAAGGCGGCGCAAGTCCAACAATTCCTTTTGAGCTTGCTGTAAACGTATTTGTGAAGAAAGATTCACCACCAAGCAGTCCTCTGGTAAGTGCTCCAAATACGCCGCCTTTTGCTTTTGTCATGATCTCTATCCCCGGGGACATATAGACCATAGAACCCGATTCAGCCTCTATTCGTTCTCCTGCTTCCAGTTTTACTTCAAGCAGGGTATAAGCTGGTTTATACATGATTTCATGCTGCATATTGTACTAATATATATTATCGGATCATAAATCTGGTGCATAATATGACATTTGTCTGGTTGGGAAGTCACGAATTTGTTCGTCAATTGAACATGAAAGCTTCGTCAATTTATATAAAAAAGTCGTATCAAATCGACAATACGTGAAGTCTTAATCGTCAATTGCGCCCGTGCATGCATGTTTTGACCACAAAAGATTTAATAGGGTAATTACTATAATCGTTTGTAATCCAAGATGGGATTAAATAGAGGGTGATAAAATCGCCTTAATGGTCGCCATTATAGTGGCTGTCCTGATAGGGCGGTTTTAAAGCGATGGCGGCTGAACGAAAGTTCAGTCTGAGATGACTATCACTCCTTGCCGTTAGATCGGCATATCTCAAAGGAGAACAAAATATACCATATAAAATATGGAGGAAAAGAAAATATGACTAAACGAATATTAGCTGTTGCATTAGCGGTTATGATGCTTTTTATTGTAGCATACCCGGTAAGTGCAGTGGAACAAGTATCTAAAGTAGAGATACGTGGTGCAGTTTCGAATAATTCAGTTCTAACGAGCTGGAATGCTTCGAATTTTGCTGGATTTTACTATGACCTTAAGAATGATAGATCAACAGAACAGTTAAATTTCATATCGGCCCCTCAAAGGACAATTCCTGAGAAAGGTCTTCAATACCTTACTGGAAAAGTGGGCGTT
>JAPMTR010000024.1 GCA_026552975.1 Candidatus Methanoperedens sp. | reverse complement strand
TCCGAACACAGAAGTTAAGCCTGTCAACGTTTTACATTGTACTAAGATGTGCGAACTCTCGGGAACTGTAGAAAGTCGCTATGCTCACTTATTTCAACTAATTTTTAGTTATATAATAAAATATCATGATTATATAAATTCTAATAAAATTATAATTTAATTAAATAATATGTATTTTGTTAATTCCGTTATAAGATCACCATAAAAAGCTGCTGCAAAAAAACCTAATGTGATGGGGATCATAAAAGGCAAACCAGGTGTAACCCATATATCATCTTTGATCAAACCTTTTTTTTGGGCATTCTTTAATTTATTTATTACTTTCTCATCTATTTCAACTCCCCCTCTTTTGAAAAAAAACTTAATTTCATTATCAGCAATTTCAAAGTATTCGATCAATTTAATATGTTTCTTTTGTGAAAGCTCAGAAATTTTAGTTTTATAACCTATAAATGCGTACAATGGTTTATCGATGTTCACTCCCATTTTCGATACATTATAGAGTGCAAGGCCAAGGGGAACCACAATGGTCAGAAGTACAGCATTCTCAAATATCCCAAAGGCGAATAAACTATTAAAAATTGGTAAAGGATCATGTAAGGGGAAATCCGAATTGAATAAAATAAAATTCGGATAAACGGGAAAAATAATAGACAATGTTATGAGGGATTTGGCATCAGCACCTCCAAAAACTCCAAATTGAAATAGAATATATACAAAAGCAAACGTCAAAACAGTTGAAATAATCATCCAAATAAGATAATTTAAACCATAACTCCAGACATCATATACTATAAATACTGAACCAAGTGAAAGCATAACCACCCATAATTTATTAGGCACTCGTCGGGTTTTGATATCTGAAATACATGAATAAAGTAAAAATGGAGTAAGGAATATTATTTTCAATATGTCCAGCATATTCATTTTATTGGTTTATATACATATAATATTATGCGATTATAAAGGCAAACTATTTAGATGAAAATACTAATATACATCAATCCCATGCCGTCGTGGCTTAGCCCGGTAAAGCGGCTGATTCGTAATCAGCAGATCGAGGGTTCAAACCCCTCCGACGGCTTACCGTTATTAGTACAAACCCGATTACTTTCGTCCTGCACTCCAAAGCATTATAATGTCGTACAAGAATACGGATGTAACAGGACATGATAGACATACACCATTTTAGTAAGAATCTTGATACTCTGAAGAATCAGATCAGGAGATCAACAAGGAAGTGAACGAAATCAGATATTAATGCTTAAATTCTCTGCAGGTACTGTTACTGGATTATCTGCTGTCTCTCCTCGTTGTTTTACCCAATTTAAAATAAATTTCAAGCTCTTCAAGGGATTTTTCAATTATCTGCGGATCTGGATCATAGGGAGGCATATTTATCAACCATGGCTTTTGTAATGTCCCGTCAAATGTACCCGAATCCTGCCAGATCCAGCAGCTCCTGAGATGGAGAAACGATCTGGATCCCTTCTTTTTCTCTTGTATCAGCGAAGACGTCTCTATCAGGTGTATATATTCGTGCTTTGATGCCCTGCTTTTCTGTTACCCTGAAAGTGTTCTTGAAGAAATCGATCTCTTTTTTGTCTATATACAGGTATACCGCATCATGCCGGATTGTATAACCAGTGTATAACCCTGCAGCTGTATAACTCATAAATGCGAACTTGATCCCGTTGTTTTTTAATATGTGGGATAGTTCCGAAGCTGCCTTAAAAGCATCCTGATACTCAATATTTATCTCCTGTGCATATAGATTTTCAAAAGGTTTGGAAATGCATGTAAATCGTGGAATCTAATGTATGGAAAATATAAGAATACTTTCTGCAAATTACATCATAGTTTTTGTTTGAGAATAAATAGAAAAGGTAGAGGATTTCAAGAATTCTTGGATAGATTGTGGATAGGATAGGTAGTTTTGAATCTTTGAAAGCGTTATGTATTATCCTCTACGTAATCAATAATTGATATCTGCTTAAATAGCATTTTTCCAAGATAATACCCAAATTGGCTCCAAAAGATCGATAGATCCATCATAGTAGAATATTTCTTTTTCAAGGAGAACATCATTCAGGGTACGGCGCGCCGTCTGCGGACGTCGGATAAATAAAGCTAAAGCTCGATCAGGGGGTGACCTTGCGCCGCTTACATGCGGTTTCTTGGGGGGAGAGTAAATGTATGCTGCGAAGGGGACTGTTTATTTTAACTCACAAGTTTCTGCAGGATCTTGAGATGAAAGATTATCCTTTTTTCAGTTCCTTCAGTCTCTTGATCGATGCCATTCCATCTTCAATAGTTTTTTTCTGTTCTTTTTCAAGGTGAACGATTATGTCCTTAAATCCAACTTTAAGCGAATACACCTTATTCGGTCTTCCTTTACCAGGCTTCTTTTCTTCATCTTCTTCGATCCATTCAAATGGATTTAACTGCCTCATTGCTATGCTGACTTCAGGCTGGCGCAATCCTGTAGCCCTCTCAAGGTCAATGGATGTAGCTGTATCCACTTTTTGAAGATATGCCAGTGTTCTGGCAACTGGTCTGCTCAGGCCTGAGGAAATGAGTATGTTTGCGATTTCCTCATCGCTATCATCAAGCTGGTTGATATCAAGTTTTTTCATAATGATCCTTTATTATATTATGTTGTAGGATATATTTAAATTATATTAATCATTCGATAAGAGGATATTTACATATAATATTACTTTCACACCGCTTACCACGGGCTTATATTTGCCAATAACGTTTGATACAATATGGGGAAGCTTAATCCTGCTTTCTCTTCCCCATCCCCTCTTCATAACGTTTCAGTATTTGCGGAATTACACTCTGGACATTTTGGATTGGTAACTATTCCCTTAAATTGTTTCTAACAATCTTTGCACTTATATTTTCGTGGTGTTATGCCTTCGGCAATATCAAAATCACCAGAAGTATCAACAGAAATACAAACAGAAATAGCAGCAAAAATGGCATTAAAAGTATTATCAAAAGTGGCATCGAAAGTAGCATCAAAAATATCAACAAAACCATCAAAAAAATCATCAATAAAAATAACCTCAAAAATATCACCAAAAGTGTTATCAAATCCGATTCATTTTTCCGCAACTATAACAATAAGCTTTATGAACACAAATAATGCCACCAATGTAGAGAACTATTTTTCTGTTTGAAACCATGAAATTCCCTGAGTCCATCGTGGAAGCTGCTAAATGACTACAAAGATGGGGGAGCAGACTGGGAGCAGTACAAAGAGAGGTTCAGGCGCGAGATGGACATCGATTCATGCATAGCAGAGATGAAGAGGATATGGGACTTGTCTCAGACGAAGGATGTGTATCTTGTATGCTTTGAGAAAGATGGAGACAATTGCCATAGACATATCCTGATAGGACTGATGAAGAATTATTTCGGAATGGTGGTATCGAATCCCGACAATTTGCCATGAAGTAGCATCAGCACTATGCCAGTGCTGGGGATTTCTCCTTATTGATCTCTAGGCTAACTATTTTCCAGCAGGGTCTTTAACTTTTTCAGGCCCCCTGTGACCGCCTCTGCGTCCTCGGAAAACAATTGGTCTGTCACATCTGGTTGCTGATACAACGTGAAGATTATTTCACTGCCATCATTGTTGGGAAATACACGCATGGGATTATAGAATTTTGCGCCGGATGGCAAAGTAACATCGTGATCTAGGACGCCGAATTTGTTTTTATCTGCGAATTTAACTTCGATCCTACCCATCTGGGCAGGGTCAATGCTTTTACCGTCTTTGTCAGCCATGCTCTGAGTAAATTCAAGAAGTTCCAATGGCAGGATCTTCTTGTAAACACCAGCTGAGTACATCTCCTGACCGCCCTGATCTTTCGGCGCGCGCATACAAAATAGATATTTACCACCTTCACGAAGATCTATTTTGCATGAGGGTGAGGTGTAATCCTTCGGTCCCCACCACCGCATCACTCGCTTAGGTTCAGTCCATGCTTTCCAAACTAATTCTACCGGCGCATCAATTATGCGAGTCACGACGAGATCTTGCTTTTTTATATCATTTTCTTTAGTCATATGTATATCACCTCAATTTTTTTATTCCCCATCCATTTTCATTTTTCCGCAGATTACTTGACAGGTTCTAAAAAAAATATATGTAAAGAAGAAATATAAGCCATTTTTGTTGAGTGCACAGCATTTATACATCCTAAAATTATATTATTTCTTAGCATGCTGGTTTTTATAGAAATAATTCAACCCCACTCAAACTGTCTAAACTTTATTAGTCTACAGGCGAATATTTTAATAAAACAGTTTGCATGAAATTAATGCTCGAAGCGAAATCGCATATCTAGTTTATAAGCAAAAATCGTCCTAAAAATTATTTGTAACAGTAGTTCCGAAAACTATCTTCGAGGGCAAGGATTGATCGCTGCCCTCCTCCATCGCTGTATGTTGTTTGCTGAATATCCTTGACCTGCAGTTCCACCTAACTCAGACCGGAAAAGCGATGGATATATTCAAGCAGACTGTGTTTGACCTGATGCTGGCGCGATCCAATTTAATCAATCGTTTCTTCAGTAACCCTTCAGGCGCCAGCACTCAATTCTTCCTAGGATGAGTGGTATCTCATTTGCATCCGACCGATATGTATAAATCTCATTGCAATTAATATATTTATTAAGGAGAAGTAAAATCATGGTAAAAAAAACTCAGGCAAAAACCACGGAATCAACTGCTTCATCGTGGTGGAAAGAAAGAGGAAAAATTATGGCTATGAAAACAGAATCAAAAGCCGTAAAACCGAAATCTCAAAAGAAAAAGAATGTCAAGACTAAAAAGGCTGAGAAAACAGAGAAGGGTAAGGGATATGTCTGTGAAGTCTGCGGAGGAGAGATCGTATGTGTTTCAGACAGTGCCGGGAATGTTATTTGCTGTGAACAGCCGATGTATTTAATCTGCGAATAAATTTTTTCATTTTTAATTATTAATTTGTAAAACCTGAAGCTACCTCAGACAGGAACAGCGATGGAGTAGAGTTTTGGAGCAGACTACGCAAGTACTCTTTTCTTCCTGGGCGGCGCCGGGATAATCCCCATACCCGAAAAAAATGGATGTTCCCATGCTCTGCATCATGATTGATCTCATGCGCGCCTCAACCGCTGTAGTTTGATTGCTGAATATCTCACTCAGCACTCAGGTGCTCAAGCATATTATGCCTACCAAGTGACGTATGCCTACCCCTGACAGCGTAAGCCTAACAACGACGGCGCCTTTGCATTCCATCAAGCATTGCGCCGCTTCGCGGAGTCATTCAGTGGTGAACGGCAATTTAAATAACGACGGGTCTGAGCGAATTGTTCGCAAGAGCGGGCAGTTCGGAGAATATCTA
>JAPMTR010000084.1 GCA_026552975.1 Candidatus Methanoperedens sp. | reverse complement strand
ATATTTCATTGAATTATTCAGATACTAAGTCACAAAGTATTGGTGAAAAAACAGAACTTATTAAATATTTTTATTATTTGGGGTTTTGGGACAGCCTGTGTACCTGATTTTATCGCTGATTCCCTGTGTGAACTGGGTATCGAAAAACTGTTAAATTTTGTGCGTGATCACTTCCAGGTGCGTCGGGGTTCCCTGGATGTTATCATCTCCGAGCCTCTTGATCAGGTCGAAGCGCAATTAATGGATCAATTCCCCAAAGAGCGCAGAGGGATAACCAGTATCATAAAAATCCTGGACGAAGTGATTAAAGCACTTGATGTGCTGGCGCCTTATGACCTCATCAAACAGACGCCGGGATGTATTGCTGATTTTAAAGCTTGCGAAGTGCTTGAAAGATGGGGTGATGTCCCTGCCAGGGATATCCTTGACCGCCACCTGGAAGACAAGAGCCTGAAGGATCTGCTTGGAAGCCAGGGGACGAGTGAAACCGAAATGTTGGTCGTGCTTTTGGCCCAGATGTGGCGATTCATGTCAAAAGTCGGGATATGGTATGTCAAAGGAGGCATAGAGAACGTCTCTTTGCTTCTGGCAGAGCAGGTAAGGTCAATGGGAGGCCAGATCCAACTTGGGGAAAGAGTAACATGTATTCATTTGAAAAATGGCGTTGCGGCTGGGGTCGAACTTGCAGGAGGGACGATCATAAAAGCACCGCTTGTTATATCTGATGCTGATTACCGGGAAACCATCTGCAACCTCCTGCCGCCAGCATTTTCGAACAAGGAAAGTGAATTGGCAACAAAAATGGCTCTCACTTCCTCAGCTTTTACTCTCTTCTTAGGAATAAAGAGAGATATGATCGATCTATCCGCTTTCAAGGGCGATCATCTTTTTATTAAACTCAAGGAAGGAAAGCCTGTTCCCTGGGAGCTAAAAAAACAACGGAAGGAGGATTTCCTGCAAGATGATATCTGGCTTTCCTGGTGGTCAAGGCATGATCCCACACTTGCTCCGCCTGGACACGAAGCCATGATAATTAAAATTGCAGACGCCATTGTGGCTGCTTCGGAGATCATCCTTCCAGGACTCTCCAGGGGAGTCGTGATCCGGGAGGTGGCAACTCCGCTTACTTATAAATACTGGGGACATCGCAGCAAAGGGTCGGTAGCCGGTTGGTCATGGCGATCCAAAGAGCAGGCAGGGCCATGGTCGCAAAGTTTCACGGTAACGAAAGTCCCGGGATTGTATGTTGTGGGACTGCAGTCATTTTCAAGACTATTCTATGGTGGTATGGGGACATCTATGTTCAGCGGAAAGTATGCTGCAGATATAATAATTTAAAAAAAAATAGATTTTAGTTATCCTCTGGAAAACCAAAATCCGTCTGTCCAATGCTTTTGAATGATCTTACTTCTTTAAATTTTTTTTCACTTTTTCTGCAAGATCTTTCCCGAGACGTTTTGCTTCCTCAAGATCTTTCTCTGCAGGTGCATACTGGACGCGCAATACCGGATCTATAACTTTAATTCCGATCTCTCTCATTTTTTCTGCGATAAGACCTGGTGCTTCTCCGCTCCAGCCATATGAGCCAAAAGCTGCTCCGGGTTTACCTGAAACATTTGCATCCTTAAGGTTGTCAATAAATTTTTCCATTGGCGGAAGAATCTTATAATGAAATGTCGAGGATCCTATAGCTATTGCATCTGCAGATTTTATATGATCTAACTTTGCTTCATGGAAGTTAAAAGCCTCTGCTTCCGCATTTCTTGATTTTGCACCTTCAACTATGGCTTCAGCCATAGCTTTTGTATTTCCTGACGTACTTAAGTATACTACAACTACTTTTGGCATAATTTTCCTCCCGGAATTATTAGACGATTCGATGTTCGCTATCGATCTCTATTAACAAGATTTGTAATGATTATAGATAAAACTTCCCCTAAAAAATTATAAAACCTTCAGAATTTTTATAGCATCAGGAATGTAACTTAATCGTACTTCATCATCAGGTTTGATAATGGCCAGGGGATTTCCATCTATATTCAGGTATATTCCCTCTTTTAGTCCATGGACTATTACTTCATCGCCTTCCCTGAAACTTGCAGTTTTGGTTATGATCGGTTCTATTTCCAGGAATTCTTCCTGGACGATGCTGTAATTAACAAGAGGTTCACTGGTAATCGCGATCCCCGCAGGCAGGCCAAGAGCGGATGCCAGTGATGTACCGCCAGCCAGCCCCTTACCCAGATATCTTTCTTCAAGGGGGGAGGCGAACATCTGGCCAAATAAGCCTCTATGGATCAGCTTTGTCGTTCCTTTTCTCTCAATAACAACTTCTGATGTTTCTGTACCGGCCATGGCAGGAGGAGATGGGATCTTTTTACCCTTCATGAATTGTGCGGCGCTAACTTGCACAACTTTTCCTTTGATAGTCGTTAATATGGTATCCCCAAAGACAATATCATTAAAGCCCAGTCCCAGCTGTTTGTCATTTAGAACAGCAAGTATTCCCCCAACTTCCTTTAATGAAAGTTTACCCGGATCGATTTGATCAATTTCTTTTGCTTTTGCAGTGATCAGAGGGCCAGCATTGGTACTGCCTGCCCCGATGCCAATAATAGGCGTATCCATTCCCGATCTGAACAGGCTATATGCGATATCTGACATAGTCCCATCCCCGCCGATCACCAGGATGGCATCGACCCCGGAAGCGAGCTCACGCGCGATTTTCATCGTCCCTTCTCTTCCGACCGGATTTGATCTTATAATTTCACAATAACTGAATTTCTCTATGGCTCTTGATGCTATCTTCTCAATTGCAATTTTGCCTGCACCCGCTTTTGGGTTAACAATGACGCCAAGATACTTTATCTGCATTTAATTCCTGATTTTAGGAATGAATATATTGTTCTATTTTTTAATAAAAGTACCATTCCTGTACTCTTCAAACGCTATCTCCAATTCTTCTCGTGTGTTCATAACGATAGGCCCATACCAGGCCACAGGTTCACCAATTGGTTTACCAGATATCAGGAGGAAACGTAAATTCTGATCGCCGGATGATATTTGTACGTTATCTCCGTCTTTGAATATCACAAGATGTTCTCTATCGATTGAATTACTATTCTCTGGTTCGAAAAACCCATTTCCTTCGATCACATAGGCAAAAACCCTGTATCCTTTCTGGATCTTATGTATGAATTCCATATTCGGTTCCATTGAAACATCCAGATATTCAGAATCAACCACAAGATCTTTGACAGGTCCTTTAATTCCCCCTGCTTCACCGCTAATGACCCTTATATTGATGCCCTTCCCAGGCGAAATTTCAGGTATTTGTTCTTTTTTTATTTCCCTGTACCTTGGCCCCATCATTTTATGCGTTGAAGGCAGGTTTACCCACAGTTGGAAGCCCCCCATATGTCCATTAATTCCTTTTGGCATCTCCTGATGGATTATTCCGCTTCCTGCCGTCATCCACTGGACATCCCCTGGCCCGATGATACCTTTATTTCCCATGCTGTCCCCGTGTTCCACAGTACCTTCAAGCATATAAGTGACAGTTTCGATCCCCCTGTGAGGATGCCACGGAAATCCGGCGATATAATCTTTCGGATCTCTGGAACGAAAATCATCAAGAAGCAGGAATGGATCAAGAAGAGGAACTTCATTATAGCCGAATACGCGTTTAAGATTTACTCCAGCTCCTTCGATCGTTGGTTTGCTTTTAAATACTGATTCGATTTTCCGATTCATGATCTAGCCTCTTTTATATTTTTTGTGATTGTATTTGGTTTTTTGCAATCTAATTTTAGATACTCTGGTATCAGTTATTACTGTTTCTCCTGGAATTCCTATGAAGGTGTTATTGGATTTTCTTAGAACTATTATAATAATAATTAAAACGCTATGCATTGCTGCAATAAGGTTTATAAGTAATTAAAACAATTAAACGCCGAAGGAAGCGAAAGACTGATGGAATGAAATCATATTCAGGATTAGTTGAAAATAATGCTTTTTCAAATAAAATAATAATATATGTATACAAAAGGTATTCAATATGAATGACGTAAATACAGAATATGGGGCAGGACAGATCCAGGTGCTGGAAGGACTTGAAGCAGTACGCAAACGTCCAAGCATGTATATCGGAAGTACGGATGCACGAGGGCTCCACCATCTTGTTTATGAAGTCGTGGACAACAGCATTGATGAGGCTCTGGCAGGGTATTGTACGAATATTGATGTGATAATCAGACCTGATCACAGTGTAAAAGTCGTGGATAATGGAAGAGGTATACCAATAGAAGTCATACCGAAATTCCAAAAATCTGCGCTAGAAGTCGTACTTACGATGCTCCATGCAGGCGGGAAATTCGATAATAATGCATACAAGGTTTCAGGCGGTCTTCACGGCGTAGGTGTTTCAGCAGTTAACGCACTATCTGAATGGCTTGAGGTGGAAGTACGGAGGGATGGCAAGCTCTACAAGCAAAGATACGAATGCGGAAAACCCGTAACCCCGGTAACAACAATAGGAGAAGCTACCACCAGCGGGACAACGATCACGTTTAAACCGGATAAAACGATTTTTGAAACACTTGAATATGACCCTGAGGTACTGGAAAACAGGCTGCGTGAACTTGCATTCCTTAATAGAGGTGTCAAGATCACTCTTAAAGTCGAATTTACCCAGAAAGAGGAGATATTCCAGTACGAAGGCGGCATCGTATCCTTCGTGGAGTTCCTGAACAAAAATAAGACTATGCTGCATGATAAACCGATCTATTTCCAGAGACAAAAAGACACGACCGTTGTCGAGATCGCAATGCAGTACAATGACAGCTATACTGAGAACGTCTATGCTTTTGCCAATAATATCAACACCCATGAAGGCGGGACGCATCTTGTGGGATTTAAGGCTGCGCTGACCAAAGTTTCAAATGATTATGCAAAGTCAAAGAACTTCCTGAAAGGCGACGATAAGCTTTCAGGGGACGATGTGAGGGAAGGGCTCACAGCGATCATCAATGTTAAGCTCACCAATCCACAGTTCGAAGGACAGACAAAGACAAAACTTGGGAACAGCGATATAAAAGGCATTGTGGAATCGCTTGTCTCAGATGGCCTTTCTGAATTCCTTGAAGAGAACCCTGCTGCAGCCAAGATTATTTTAATGAAGGCCCTGGAAGCATCAGAAGCCCGCGAAGCAGCACGAAAAGCCCGTGAACTCACACGGCGAAAGAGCGCCCTTGAAATTAGCGCGCTTCCAGGTAAACTTGCTGACTGTTCGGAAAAGGATCCGGCATTAAGCGAGATCTATATCGTGGAAGGAGATTCTGCAGGTGGATGTTTTTCAGGTGATACACTTATTGCTCTTACAGATGGGCGAGCGCTTAGTTTCAAAGAGATCATAGCAGAGCAAGCAGATGGAAAAGAACATTTTTGTTATACAATTAGAAATGATGGAAAAATTGGAATAGAGAAAATCATTAATCCGCGCATGACGAAAACCTCGGCTAAAGTTTCAAAAGTTACTCTGGATAACGGTGAAATCCTCTTCTGTACGCCAGACCATCCCTTTATGATGAGGGATGGCAGTTTCAAAAAGATAAATGAGGTAAAAACCAATGAATCGTTAATGCCTCTTTATCGGAAATTCTCTGACAACAAAGAACCCGGAATAACGATAAATGGTTATGAGATGGTACTTGACCCAATAAATGGTCGATGGCTTTTCACTCATATGCTGGCAGATTGTTGTAATTATAATTTGAAAAACCACAGAGAGCACGGAGGACACAGAGAACGCCTGGAATCCTCCGTGCTCTCTGTGTCCTCTGTGGTTGATCGTAATTATTTGGATTTATTTACTGGAAGAACTTTCAACCATCGTATCGTATCTATTGAACATATTGAAGAAACAATGGATGTTTATGACATAGAAGTTCCAAACTCACATAATTTTGCCCTCGCAGCTGGTGTATTCGTCCATAATAGCGCTAAGCAGGGACGTGATCGCAAATTCCAGGCCATTCTTCCGCTTCGTGGCAAGATCTTGAACGTGGAAAAAGCGCGCCTCACAAAGATCTTGAAGAACGAAGAGATCCGGGCGCTCATTACGGCCATCGGCGCAGGGATCGGCGAAGGTGAGGAATTCGATATCAGCAAGGCGCGTTATCATCGTATAATAATTATGACAGATGCTGATGTTGATGGATCGCACATCCGAACATTATTGCTAACGTTGTTCTACAGGTACATGCGCCAGCTCATCGATATGGGTTATATTTACATCGCCCAGCCCCCGCTTTTCAAGGTGAAGAAAGGGAAAGCTGAGTTCTATGTATATAACGAGGAAGAACTGAACAAGAAGCTGGCAGAGATAGGGCGCGACGGGATCGCTATGCAGCGCTACAAGGGTCTTGGTGAAATGAATCCCCAGCAGCTATGGGATACTACCATGAATCCCGAAACGCGTACAATGATGAAGGTCGCACTTGAAGATGCCATCAAGGCTGATGAGATATTCACGATACTTATGGGCGACAAGGTTGAGCCGCGGCGCGAATTTATTGAGAAGCATGCGAAGGATGTAAGGAATCTGGATGTTTGATCTTTATGAAATCCTCAGCTAAATTAAAAAACCCTGAAAAATGGAAAGTAGAAGGGCTTGCTCTTAGCAATTTGAAAAAATATAAAGAAGCAATAGAGCTTTTTGACAGGATTTTGAAGCTTGAACCTAATAATATTGATGCCCTGTTCAATAAAGGACGTGCTCATCACAATTTGAACGAATTAAAAGAAGCGATTGTATGTTATAACAGGGTTCTGCAGGTCAATCCCAAACTTGCAAAAACATTTCGCTGGAAGGGATTTGCACTTCGAAGTCTTGAACGATATGAAGAGGCTGCAAAATGTTTTGAAAAAGAGATCGAACTTGATCCCAGAGGTAGTTATTCATGGTTTATCTGGTACAACAAGGGCCTGATGTTCCATATCCTGGACAGGTTCGATGAAGCATTGAATTGCTATAATGTTGCCATCAGCTTATATCCCGATCATGCTGAATCGTGGTACTGCAAGGGATTGGCATCATATAGTTTTGGAAAATATGACGAAACGATAAAATGCTGCGAAAAAGCACTTGAAGTCGATCCGGATTATTTCTATGCATGGTATGGGAAGGGGCTTGCGCTTCATAGTCTGAATAAATATGATGAGGCGATCGAGTGTTATGAAAAGGTTATTGATATCGATCCAGATCATATCGATGCGTTGTTTAATAAAATGCTTGCCAGTCGAAGTTCTGGAAGTCTGAAATTATATTCGGATTTGTCCTCAGCAGAGAGGTAAAAGTATGTTTGCATCTTTTCTTCATTTTAATAGAACACGGATGACGCGGATCGCGCGGATTTTCGCGGATCCGTGCATATCCGCGTCATCCGCGTTCTATTGCACACTATCCAGATTCATTTGTGTTCATCTGCAGCTGAAAAATCTAATTTTTCGACAAAGAACCTTAGCACTTATTAAAAATATAACTTACAATAATCCGAGCTGATACACCATGACCGAACCTGAACCAAAAGACCCACAGCAGCAACTTACAGTCGAAAAGATCACACCAGTCAACATTGAGGTTGAGATGAAGCGCTCATACATCGATTACGCAATGAGCGTCATCGTCGGACGCGCCCTTCCTGATGTGAGGGATGGCCTGAAGCCTGTGCACCGCCGCATCCTGTATGCGATGAATGAGAACGGGATGACACACGATAAGCCTTACAAGAAATCAGCAAGGATCGTAGGAGACGTCCTTGGTAAGTACCATCCGCATGGTGATATTGCGGTTTATGATTCTCTCGTGAGGATGGTGCAGGAATTCTCGCTGCGATATCCGCTTATCGATGGTCAAGGAAATTTTGGCTGTTTTACAGGCGATACAAAGATCAAGCTCCTGGATGGTACTGAAAAGTCATTTGAGGAACTCGCCTGTTTGACCCCGGATGAGATTTTCTATGTATATTCCGTTGATAAGAATGGGCAGATCGTAGTTGGAGAAGGCAAAAATGCGCGAATTACAAGACGCAATGCAGAACTCATTGAATTAACAGTCGATAATGGCGAAAAAGTTCGCTGCACCCCGGATCACAGATTCATGCTTCGCGATGGTACATACAAAGAAGCCCAGGATTTAACTTCAGACGATAGCCTGATGCCTGGTTATTTTGAAATGGCTCCTATTAAAGAAGAGCTTAATGACTACCTGAAAGTTTTACAGCCAGTATCTGGTGATTATGTTTTTGTGCATCACATGGCTGATGAATTTAATCGTTTAGATAACAGTCCAACAAATATCGAACGAATGGAATTTCTTAAACTGCGCCAGAAGATCGCAGGATATGTAGCACAATTGTTAAAGAAATATGATATAGTCACTCCAGAGATTTATGATGCAAACAGGAATATGAATTGGATCCCTGGAATCGATAAGGCTCTAAAATATTTTGATGATTTTGACCATCTCTTGCATTCAGCAAGAAATTATAACCATCACATAATATCAATACGGTTCCTTGAAGAACGTGTTGAGACATACGATATATCAGTTGATAAATATCACAATTTCTTACTTGCATGCGGCGTGTTCGTTCATAACTCAATAGATGGTGACAGCGCCGCTGCGATGCGTTATACTGAGGTCCGCCTTGGTAAAATCTCCGATGAAATTCTCGGTGACATAGAAAAAGAAACCGTGGATTTTGTCCCCAACTATGATGATTCATTAAAAGAGCCTTCTGTTCTTCCATGCAAGCTTCCCAACCTTCTTATCAATGGTTCAACAGGTATCGCCGTAGGTATGGCGACCAATATGCCGCCCCATAATCTCGGGGAAGTTATAGATGGGACTATAATGGTCATAGATAATCCAGATGTCGAGTGGAGTGAACTCATGACCGTAGTCAAAGGGCCTGATTTCCCGACAGCCGGGTTTATTTACGGACGCCAGGGCATTCGTGATGCATACTCGACAGGCCGCGGCTCAGTGAAGATGCGAGCCCGTGCAATTATCGAGGAAGTAAAGAATAAGGAAACGATCATTGTAAATGAACTTCCTTACCAGGTGAACAAGGCAAAATTGATCGAGGACATTGCAGGACTTGTCAGGGATAAGAAAATAGCCGGGATCACAGACCTTCGCGATGAATCAGATAAAGATGGCATCCGCGTCGTTATGGAAATATCAAGACAGGCGCAGGCGAATATCATTTTGAACCAGCTGTATTCGCACACACAGCTTGAGACAACTTTTGGCGTTATCAACCTCGCACTTGTCGATGGAAGGCCAATGGTCCTTCCGTTAAAGGAAATAATCGTCCAGTATATCTCCCACAGGAAGAACGTAATAATCCGAAGATCCCAGTTCGAGCTTAGAAAAGCACAGCAGCGTGCCCATATCCTGGAAGGTTTGATAATAGCTCTTGATAATATCGATGAAGTCATCAAACTCATAAGAGCTTCAAAGACTCCGGATGAAGCGCGCGATGGACTTATTGAAAAGTTCAAACTCAGTATTGAACAGGCAAAAGCCATTCTTGACATGAGGCTTCAGAGGCTCACAGGGCTTGAGCGCGAGAAGATCGATGCTGAATATGGCGAGCTCCAGAAGACAATAGCATGGCTCAAAGAACTCCTGGGAAGTGAAATAAAATTACTTGCGCTTATAAAAGAAGAACTTGCAGATATCAGAGCCAGATTTGCAGATAAAAGAAAAACCGAGATCATTGAAAGCACAGGAGATCTTGTTACTGAAGACCTGATCCCGAAAGAGGACGACGTTATTACGATTACCAACAGCGGCTACATCAAACGTATAGCTGTGGATGCATATAAGCAGCAGCGCCGCGGCGGGAAGGGTGTCATGGGCATGGAGACCAAAGAAGAGGATTTCGTAAGCGACCTCTTTATTGGAAATACTCATGATTACCTCCTGTTCTTTACCGACAAAGGCAAAGTTTACTGGTTAAAGGTATATGGGATACCAGAGGCCGGAAGACAGGCGCGGGGTACTGCTATTGTAAATCTACTCCAGCTTGAGCAGGGTGAAAAGATATCAGCCTATATACCCATCAGCAAGTTCGATGAGAATCATTTCCTGTTGATGATCACGAAGAAAGGAACTGCCAAAAAGACGCAGCTTACTGATTTTTCAAATGTCAGGAAAACAGGGATAATCGCCATTTCACTTGATGAGGGAGATAAACTGGCGTCCGTAAAGTTGACGGATGGTACAAAAGAAGCAGTGGTCGGCACAAAACACGGGAAAGCAATCAGGTTCAACGAGACAAATGTGAGGGATATGGGACGAACCGCCTATGGGGTGAGAGGAATAAGGCTTGTCGGCGAGGACGAAGTTGTCAGCATGGCCGTTGTTGAAGAAGGCGCAACACTTCTTACAGTTACAGAAAATGGTTTCGGAAAGCGCACGGTCTTTGATGAATACCGCACAAGCAACCGCGGAGGGCAGGGCGTTATCACAATCGATGTAAATATCAGGAATGGCAATGTGGTCGATATCAGGACTGTCCGCGAGGATGAAGAGATCATGATCACAACCTCAAACGGCATCATCATCCGTGTTCCTGCAAGCGGGATCCGTGTCCAGGGAAGAAATACGCAGGGTGTCAAGATCATGAATGTCGGAGACAAGGACAAGGTCGTTGGCGTGGCTACGCTTGCGAAAGAGGAAGAACCTGCAAAGGAGGAAGGGATCGAAGATGAGACAGCTCCGGTGCAGGTGACGCTGGAAGAGGTGGATGAGCCTGAAGAGGAACAAACGACTTAAGATTACCATATAATAAAAAATGTCTCTCGATGATGATGTCTATGCTTCGGGAGCATATTCTATCAAAGGTATAGTAGTATCCACCGTTCTAATTATATCTATAGTCGAATATTCAGTAGCCACAGCAAAAAAACACTGAAAGGCAACTATTATCACTTTGAAAAGCATACATAATAATGAAGAGATCTTTAGCAGAATTTTCTCTTCTTAAGAAAGGTGGTAGGTAAGAAAGGAGTTTATTTTGAAACTTCTTTTCATTGTGCATAAATATTAATCTTAAAGTGATATTATGGACTGAAATGAATGATATTATAAAAAAAAATGTAGGTGTGTCAATGATCCAGATACTTGAGGGAACTGTTTTCATTGAAAATAAGGAGCTCTTTCTTAAAAAGATCAAAGAAATCAGCGATGGAAAAAGCCTGTCCATACAGGCTTTTGACGCAGATAAGATTGCTGGAAAAGAACATCTCACATTCGCGATCGAAAAAGCGATTGAATCATTCAAAAAAGGGAAAAATGTTGCCAATGACCTTGGAAAAGAGATCATGCTTTACGCGGCAGGGACTCGCCAGATAAACAGGGCTGTAAAGATAGGTGTGCATGATGGCTGGAACAATATTGTTATTGTGGCTGTCGGGGATATGATCGATCGGTCTGTTTTTTATGAGATATCACCACGAAATGTGCTAAAATACGATGGATCAAAGAATAATGTTTTAATGGATATTTTCAAAATAAGTGAAAAGGAAATCGAAGCTGTTGGGGCCGATAAGATCCCGGAGCTTGTTCTGGAAAGAGTTGCGCTTGTAGATGTAATGAAGTGATTCCAGAAAAATGATTTTTGCCCGGGTGCAAAGAGTAGGTATGATCTAATTACTTCCTCTTGATAGGGCAAGTTCTAATTTTTTCCGTAATTCTGTTTCATGAAATGGTTTTGAAATGTGTGAATATTCTGATATATTTGCCTGTTCAAGTGTTTTAGTATCATAATATGCAGTCAGATAGATCACGGGAATATCTACCATAGAACATATTTTTGAAGCGGTCTGGAATCCATCCATATCACCATTCAGACCAATATCCATCAAAACAAGGTCGGGTTTATTTTCTATCACTTTTTTTATTGCTTCCTCTCCTGAGCCTACTATCACAGGTACATCATATCCAAGTTTTGTCAATCTTCTTTGAATATCTATTGCAGTGATAACTTCATTTTCAACAATTAATATTTGTTTTTTTGTTATCATATTGCACCTCACTTAGTTCATTATTTGCACAATTATACAATTGTCATGGATTGTATATAAATATTATGCAACATTTGCACAATTGTCATAATATCAAGGATGCCCATTCAACATCAATACTCAAATGTAAGGGTAATATGAAATATGCAAAGAACCATGAAAGAATGATCAGGCAATATGAATGTTGACAAATCCCTTTTCGAGCAGGAAAGAATCACGTCTATAGATATGATAAAGGGGATCGATATTGTTTTTATGGTATTATTCAACTATTCCATAACTCTGGATTATTTCAAATTGATCCGTATACCTTCTCATTATTTATACCAATATATTCTTCCCATTTCTATTGCCTCCATTTTTATTTTCATGTCAGGTGTTACAACATATCTGAATTATATAAAATATAAGGAAAAATTGACCAAAAAATACTTCAGCCGGGGGACAAAACTTCTTTTTTTTGCAGCATTAATAACATTATTCAGTTATATTTTTGTGCCCCAATATACCATATATTTTGGGATATTGCATTTCTTTGCAGCTTCTTCTTTTCTTGTTCCATTATTTATTAAAGCTATTAAATTAAATCAGATAACCGGGATCATAATAATCTTTTCAGGGATATATTTACAGCAACGAACTTTTGACTTTTCATATTTATTCTGGCTTGGTTTTGTACCAGAGAACCTGTCAACATTCGATTATTTTCCATTGATACCATGGTTTGGTGTTGTTTTACTTGGAGTTCATTACGGGAGGTTTGTCATTGAAAAATCAGCAAATATAAAGATTAAGAAGAGAAAATTCCATATATTCACATATCTGGGTAAACATTCATTAACGGTTTATCTTGTTCATCAACCTGCACTTATCTTGCTTTTATTTGCTCTTGGATTCAAATTATTTTAGCCAGAATAACCCGTTTTGTCACAACTCATCCTGATTATTGAAGCAGATAATAAAGAATCTGTTTATTACTCAACAACGATCCCGGCGTACCCCACAACAGCATCAAAATCCCCGGAAACATCCCCGCTTGTACTGTATTTAAGCAAACTCACCTTTTTTGCACCCAGTGCCTTTGTGGCTGCAAGCATCGCTGCGATCGGACCATATCCGCATACAGATGCTCCACGCTCATATAATTTAAGATAAAAGCCCGGAACATCCATTTCAAGGATCGAACTTATGAAATAAGCGTCATCCTCGCGAGCCACTTTTTCAGGTTTATAATGAGAGAAATCACTTGATGCTATTATTATAATTTTTTTATTCAGTTTACGAACGGCTTCTGCAATTTCCAATCCCACATCCTGCGCTGTTTCCTCATCCTGCATCCCCATGCAGATAGGAACGATCTTAAAGCCACTGAAACTGTGCTGGAGAAAAGGAAGCTGCACTTCTATCGAATGTTCATATCTATGAGCATTTTCATCCATATCGATGATCTTTCTGGGAAGCGCTTTTATGAATTCAATGTCAGAGTTGACTTCGCCCAGAGGTGTGCTCCATTTTTCACTTGAAACCGATACTGGAGAGCCCTGTCCGGTATGATTTGGCCCTATTAATACAAAAATATCTGCTTCTGGAAGCACAGAATAAACATACGCTGCAGTATTTCCTGAATAGATATAACCCGCATGTGGCACAACAGCCCCAAGAACCTGCCTCCTGGCAGATGGCACATTTTCAAAGCAAGTGCTGATCTGCCTGTCCAGGTCGTTTTTGCCGCGCGGGTAAAATTGCCCCGAAACTGCCGGAGCTCTCATGGTATTTTAAAGTTCAGCCTCGAAATCTGCTACAGTATGGGTTATAGTGTCCCCTCTTTCCTCAAGGGTTTTCTTTGCAAGTAGCCAGTATATTAAAGCGAGCGCCTTTCTTCCTTTGTTGTTCGTAGGTATCACAAGGTCAACATTTGTTAATGAATTGTTGGTGTCGCATAGACCTATGACAGGTATGCCCACGTTCACTGCTTCATTTACTGCCTGCATATCTCCTGAAGGATCTGTTACTACAAGTATATCGGGTTCGATGAATTTATGTAACTTCGGATTAGTCATCGTGCCAGGTATGAACCTGCCAGTCTCTGCTTTTGCACCTATTACTTTTGCGAACATCCCGGAAGGGTAATGCCCGTACTGCCTTGCAGATACTACAAGGATTTTTTGCGGGTCATACTTTGCCAGTAATTTGGCTGCCAATCTTATTCTCTGGTCTGTTGCCTGTATGTCCAGAACATAAAGGCCGTCAGTCCTGACGCGATATACAAAGCGCATCATCTCTTTTGTCTTTTGCTGTGTACCGATATGTATCCCTGCTGTGAGATATTCATCCTGAGGGATAATTGATTCATAACCAGTATCCTGTTTTACATCCTGCTTTATATCAATAATATCTTCCATTTAAATCACACCTTATTAAACGTTTTTTAATGTCTTTACTACTCTCTTAACTGTAATCGGGATCACTCCCTGCCTTAATTCTTCCATTGCCAGATCTATGGGTTCTCCCCTGTCAATATCTAATAGAACCGGGGCCCCCAGGGAGATCTGAAGGGCTCTTGCACCGATCATTCTAGCGCGCTCATATCGCGTCAACTTGATTTCACTCACTAAATCACCTCAAAAACAACCTTGGTACCTGAAATTTTATATGAATACAATTGTTACACCTTATTTTTCCCAGAGTCCCTCTGGGAGTGGTTCATGTTCTATTCCATAGCCGTGTCCCAAGAGTAATGGGGTTGCTGAGATTTGAACTCAGGTCACAGCGTCCCGAACGCTATAGGATGGACCAGGCTACCCTACAACCCCTCCTCACTGGTACGGTGCCAGCAGGTCCACAAGCTCAACATGGGTGAGCAGCATTCGCCTGCAGCAGTATCGTTCGACCCCAAGATCGTCAAGGACCTTTCCTGTGTCCTCAGTCTGGGTTCTTTTCTTAAATTCATCCCATACGCTTGAGACGACTTTACCGCATGAAAAGCATCGTACCGGTATCATGGTTCACCTGTATGATTTCTGTCTTCTCTTTCTGGCACCGCGCCCGCCGAATTTCTTTGGCAGTTTATATCGGGTGTCATTCACAAGTAAACTTCGATCATATTGGGCCATCGCATCCCGCAGGGCCATATCATTTGTCCATTCAACGATACCTCTTGCAATAGCTGTTCGAACTGCACCAGCCTGCCCAAAGATTCCGCCACCATGTACGTTCACATCTATATCAATAGATGCGATAACATTACCTGCAAAATCAAGGGGTTCTGACATCTTTAACCTTATGAGCTGAGGCTCAACTATCTCAATGGGTTTCTTATTTACCCTGACGCGGCCTTTTCCTTCCCTAATGGTCGCCCTGGCGATCGCGGTTTTTCTTTTTCCGGATGAATTAACGATTTTCATATAAAACACCTAATATTTTGATCCTAATCTCGTACTCAAATCACCAAGCACAGTATAATTAGCAGTACTAAGACGCATAATACTGGCTTCATTGATCGTGCTTGCCTGCTCTTTGCTCAATTCTGGGGGGACCCCGATATAAACCCTTAACCTGTTATAGGCATCTCTGCCTGTTGCTTTGGTATGTGGGATCATTCCTCTTATCGTCCTTGCGACTATGTGGTCGGGACGTCTCGGGAACCGAGGGCCGAATTCCCTTGAACCCCTGTCTACATAGGCTTTGTATCTATGGAATGTTGTATCTTTCCTGCCTGAGATTATCGCTTTTTCAGCATTGATGATATGGATCTGTTCTCCGTTCAATATTCTCCCTGCTACTATGCTTGCCATTCTGCCCAGAATAAGATTATTTGCATCTATTACTATCATAATATCACCCTATTATCCTTACCCTGGAACCCTGTGGATTCTTGTCCATCAATTCTTCGATCGAAAGGCATGAACCTCCAGCTTCTATTATCTTGTTCCTTGCCCCTTCGCTAAAACCAAGGGCGGCAACTGTCAATGGATGGTTCAATTCACCTGCTCCCAATACTTTTCCCGGCACCAGGATCAGGTCTTTATCTTTGGTATACCTGTTGATCCTGCTCAGATTGACTTGCGGTGTAATTCGGGTCGGGCGCTCAAGTCTTATCGCAATATCTCTCCAGATGGGGACTTGTTTCTCCCTGGATTGCTGTTTTAGACCTGATATCAGGTCTAATAATCTTGGATTTGTCTTGTAATTATTTTTCATTCTATTCCTCCGTAAGACCATTTAAGGTCCGACTCACGCAAGACCTGTTAAAGGCCAATGCGTTCGGATCGTTTCAATCCATACGCCGCAGGCATTGCCTGCTACGGTTAAATTTGAACCAGAAAATTTGATTCAAGCTGCCTTAACAGCCATCATGATACATAAACTTACCGTATAGAAAACTTTATATAGCTTAGCGTCAGACAATATGTCAGACAACTGGCATACGAACGTCTCACAGGAGACACACGAACGTATGCAACATTGATGGCCCAGTCTAAAATCATGAAAAATCCCGGGTACATCAACCTCCCACAGGGAGATACCAAAATGCAAAGAGTAACACTAAGGCTCCCGGAACAGCAATTAAAAATGATCGACATGTTCGTTCAATATGGCGAATTTCCGTCCGCAAGTGAAGCAATCAGGACGGCTATAAGAGATTTGATCGATCAACGAAGTGAAAAATTGGTTGGCAGGATGAAATTGTTCGATAAAGCGCAGGAACAATCGCAGAATGTTAATACATTCTTAAGATTAAAAGAGGAACAATAGAAGGATTTAGAAAAAAAATATCATCTGAGGGGATGACTATGGAATCATTTGTACAGGACGCATTAAAATTCAAGGAAAAGGAACAGCTGTTCAAACAAGCAACAAATGGCTGCTCAGAAGAGATGGATGACTTCGGAACACCAAAGATCGTAGTAGTCGGGTGCGGTGGAGGCGGTAATAATACTGTGAACCGTCTTTATAATATTGGAGTCGCAGGCGCTGACACTATTGCAATAAACACTGATAAGATCCACCTGGATATCATTCAGGCCGATAAGAAGATCTTGATAGGTAAATCAATAACAAGGGGATTGGGTGCAGGCGGTTTCCCGGAAGTTGGCAGAAGAGCTGCTGAACTTGCAAGAGGAACGCTTGAAGATGTTCTCAAGGACGCGAACCTCGTGTTCGTAACAGCAGGCATGGGTGGAGGAACAGGAACAGGCGTTGCACCGGTAGTTGCACAGGTCGCAAAAGACCAGGGTGCTATCGTTATTGGAATGGTCACAAGCCCATTCAAAGTTGAACGCTCAAGGATGTTCAAAGCAGAGGAAGGATTGGACGATCTGAGAAAAGCAGCCGATACTGTAATAGTACTCGATAACAACAGACTGCTTGACTATGTTCCAAATCTCCCGATCGACCAGGCATTCTCTGTAATGGACCAGTTGATATCCGAGACCGTAAAAGGCATAACAGAAACGATCACCCAACCATCATTGATCAATCTTGACTACGCAGATGTCAGGGCTATCATGAAGGGCGGCGGACTTGCGGTAATGCTTGTCGGTGAAGCAAAAGGACAGGACAAGGCAAAAGAAGTCGTAAGAGCTGCATTGAACCACCCGCTGCTTGATGTTGATACAAAAGGCGCAACAGGCTGCCTGCTCCACATCACAGGCGGAACAGATATGTCACTCCACGAAGCAGAACAGATCGCTTCATCATTGACATACGAGCTTGACTCCCACGCCAATGTTATCTGGGGTGCAAGAGTGAAGAAGGAATACGAGGGCAAGGTACGCTGCATGGCGATCATGACCGGTATCACCTCAGCGCAGATAATGGGTCCAAAGGCTGAAAGCATGGCAATGAGCAACAATTCTCCTTCAATCGATCAGAGAATAAAGGTCGCAAATGCCCAGACCAGAAATAACACCAGGAACAGGGGCTCAATAATAGACCAGATAATGTGATATTATGAAATGCAAGAATTCAAAGCATAATTGTTTTGTGCGCATCATCACTACCACCTGGGAAGAGATCCGTGCATGTGAACAGGGCATGGCCTGTAATTTTAATAAAAGGGTAGTAAAGGCTTAAGTCCGGCTAAATTGCCGGATCTTATTTTCTTTTTTTTTCGTTAGAAACTATAAACGCATACCCATAATGTGCGGTTTATTTAGCTCTAAATTGTATCAAGAATCCACTTCCACATCGGCACATATCTTATGGTTTTTCCATTTTCTTCAAGACTAAACTCATAGTCCTCAGTTAAAATAAGCCCAGAATCGACTTCAAGTTCTTCCAGAGCGCGCGTTCTTCACGTCTTTGGGTATCCTCATCACTTACATTCCATGATACCTGGATAAGCTCAGTGATCTTTTGCCCTGATTTTACCACAAAATCAACTTCATATCCATCATTACTTTTCCAGTAGTAAACTTCATCATTTCGCCGCTTTATTTCAAGGAAGATCATTGTCTTTGCGAGCTTTCCAGTGTCCCGGGAGAAACGTAAACATACGGCATTGCGAACACCAGTATCTGCTGGATATGTCTTTTTGTTCTGTTTGAATTGCATCTTTAATTTGAAAGATAAAATCGGAAGTTCATATATCAGCAAGGATTCTTTCAGGTAGGCGATATATTTTTCAGCAGTCTCCACAGCAGTACCTGTAGCCTGCGCTATGCTGTTGCTTGAATAAAGTGGAAACAACTTGGAGCCCAGAAATGATCATCACACCATATTTTTTTACGGCTTCATCTCATCCATAAGTTCTTTTGCCCTGTCCGCCCTGACTTTCTTTTCTGTGACCATTATCCTGGCTATTTTATCCACCAGATCACCGGTAGCCCCTGCATGGATCGCCACATTTCTTGAATGAAGCTCCATGTGACCCCTCTGAATACCTTCAGTTGCAAGCGCGCGCATGGCCGCGAAATTCTGGGCTAATCCCAGACTTGCAAAAACTTCTCCCATTTCAGTTGCAGTTTTTACACCAAGTATCTTTACTGCAGCGCGGGCGATCGGGTTCGTTTTCGTTGCTCCGCCTACAAGACCCACAGCCATTGGCATCTCTATTGTTGCCACCAGGTCACCATTTGCGTTTTTTTCGTAGCATGATAAAGGACGGTAAACTCCGCTTCGCGATGCATAAACATGAGCTCCGGATTCAATTGCCCTGGTATCGTTGCCTGTCGCAAGCACAGCAGCACTCACACCGTTCATAATTCCCTTATTATGAGTTGCTGCCCTGTATGGATCACCTGCCGCAAAATGATATGCTGCAAGGATGCCGTCTACGACTTCTTCTCCTCCAATGGCCTCTTTGGGGAAAACAGCTTTTGCCCTTATGAGGCGTTTATCCGCAAAATTAGAGATGATTCGAAGATATACGCGCCCTCCTGTCAGTTCCCCGATATACGGCGCCACAGTTTCAGCCATAGTATTAACAGCATTTGCACCCATGGCATCCCTGCAATCCACTATCAGATGGGTTATGACCATTTTTCCTCCGGGTGTATCGATCACCTTTACTTCAACATCCTTTGCCCCTCCCCCGAATTTAACAAGTATCGGGTCAACCTCGTTAGCCCTTCGTAAAATTTCCTCTTTTTTCTCAAGGATGGACGATCTTGCACCATTGGGGTCGGTTATGCCAACAGCCTGGATCTGTCCTATCATCACAGGGCCAGTGTTGCTCGTGGTAAAACCCCCTCCTTCACGAGCCATCTTTGCAGCATTACTGGCCGCAGCTATCACTGATGGCTCTTCTGTTGCCATAGGAATAAGATAATCCCTGCCGTTTATCATAAAGTTGACCGCAACCCCCATGGGCACTTCCATGACCCCGATAAGATTCTCAACCATCCTGTCCGCAGAATCGAGCGACAGGGAACCGGTTGCGCTTATACATGAGGCTTCTTCATGTGTTAGACCTGAAAATTCAGATACTGTCCTGAGCCTTTCTTCGGGGCTTTGCTTATAAAAACCTGATATCTTTGACGACTTTTCCATTATGATCATCCCGGCAGGATTTAACGGCAGGATGGTTTAAAAATCTATCCAAAAGGTTTATCAATGAATCCTTACCTAGAGGACATTCCAATTCAAGTTTATCAGGAAATTCTTATGACTCAAAGGACAAAAGCAAAGAAATTACGACTGGCAAAACACCAGAACCAGAACCAGCGCCTCCCTGCATGGGTTATCGTGAAGACAAAGAGAAATGTAATGACCCATCCAAAGAGAAGGAACTGGAGACGCAGCACGCTTAAAGTTTAAAGTGATCATTTATGGCAGATATTGAAAGAATATACACTATTCCCCTCTCTGATGCACGGAAAGTCCCGCGCTGGAAGAGAGCGGAAGGAGCAGTCAGGAAAGTAAGAGCATATCTTGGGAAACATCTTAAGACTGAACTTAAAGATGTAAAGATCGATAAGACGATCAACGAGAAACTCTGGGAAAGAGGCTCCATGAAGCCGCCATTAAAACTAAGAGTAAGAGCTGTAAAGTTCGAAGCTGGCGGCGTTCAGGCTGAACTCGCCCAGGAATAATTTTTTATTTTTTTGGGGCATAATTGAAAAGAAAATTGAATATTTCAGGAAGCCCCGTACTCGGGGTCTTTGCATCATGCAATGATGAACTTGTTTTTGTACCGCAGGATGCATCTTCCGATACAATAAAGGATCTGGAAGAATCACTCGGAGTTGTAGCCTACCGGATTTCTGTAAGCGGAAGTTCAGTTTTAGGATCTCTTATGTGCAGCAATAATAATGGTATAGTCATAGCTGGATTTATTCTAGATAAAGAGATCCGGGCGATCAGGAAAAATATAAAAGCAGCAAGATTGACCGAAGAATTGAATGCGGCAGGAAATCTCATTCTGGCTAATGATACAGGCGCTCTTGTTCATCCAGATCTTTCCAACAAATCTATCAAGATGATAGAAAAAACCCTTGGTGTAGAGGTCAAGCGGGGCACGCTGGGTGGATTGAAAACTGTTGGAATGGCAGGCGTTGCCTCGAATAAAGGCGTTCTCGTACACCCAAAATCAAGCCATGCTGAGATCGCTGTCGTGGAAGAGTTGTTCAAACTTCCCGTCGATATCGGTACAGTTAATTTTGGATCCCCTCTTGTTGGTTCAGGTATACTTTCAAATAATAAAGGCTATGTTGTAGGGATGGATACCACCAGTCCTGAGATCAGCAGGATCGAAGATACACTGGGTTATTTATAAAAGTTATATATTATAAAATCCCGGACGAACCTTAATTAATTCTTGCTTTTTTTTAGATTCGCCTTTGAATTTGATTTTTCTGTTGTCAATTGATACCAGGATCGACTTAACTGTAATTGCACCAATTTTTCCGAATTATCATTTTCCGAACCAAAATATTTATATACAATAATGATTATGATAAGTATGAGCAGGCATTTCTTTTATGTCACTCCACACACACCTATCCAACGCCTGCTCATTCTAATCATAAAATCTTTATGCCATCACCATTATTAAAGAACTCATGGCGTTAACTTATGCAAAAGCAGGCGTAGACATCGAGAAAGAGAACATAGCGATTGCGGCGCTGGCAAAACAACTTACTTTTAAGCGAAAGGGTTTCGGAGCTCCACTGACAGATGTGGGGCACTATGCAGGCCTTATCGACTTTGGGGAGTATGCACTTGCCCTCACAACTGATGGTGTGGGATCAAAAGTATTGATCGCAAACGAGATGAAACGATGGAATACGATCGGGATCGACTGCATTGCCATGAACGTGAATGACCTGCTCGCCATGGGAATAGAGCCTCTGGCATTTGTGGATTATATAGCCATACATGAATCCGATAATGAGATCATGAGGCAGATCGGGGAGGGGCTTGCACGGGGTGCGGAAATTTCCAGGATGACCATTGTAGGTGGAGAGACTGCGACCCTTCCTGAAATAATCAATGGTTTTGACCTTGCGGGAACATGTCTTGGAATGGTGAAAAAAGATAAGGTCATTACAGGTGAGAGGATAGAGTTAGGTGATGCTATCGTAGGAATACCCTCTGACGGTGTTCACAGTAATGGATATTCTCTTGTGCGAAGGATCATAAAGGATGCAGGGCTTTCGTACAGCGACCCATTTCCATATCATGAAAATACGACCATAGGTGATGAATTGCTGATACCGACCAGGATATATATGGAAATTCTTGATGCTGCAAAGGAGTTCGATATACATGGACTTGCCCATATAACTGGTAGCGGACTCATGAAACTTCACCGTGTCACAAAATTAGGATTTGATATTAGCGATCCATTAGAGCCACAACCGATCTTTCGGTTCCTGCAGGAAAAGGGGGAAGTAGAGGACCTTGAGATGTATAAGACATTCAATATGGGCATGGGCTTTGTGGTCATTCTGCCTAAAAAGGTTGCGGGTATTGCGGCAAAGATGATGAATGGCAAGGTCATAGGAGAGATAGTTGAAGAGGGAATAAGGGTTAGTGGTCTTGAAATTAAGTGAAAGCCAATCCTTAAATAAGAAAAAATTAATCATTGAGTGATATACTATGGCGGACGAATTATTGGAATTATTAAATAAAGCGATAGCACGGGAGATCCAGGTTAGTGTACAATATATGTGGCAGCACATTATGGTAATGGGAATGAAAAGCCCTGAAGTAAAAGATCTTTTTCAGGATATTGCTGTAGACGAAATGAAACATGCTGAGAAGATCGCAGAAAGGTTATTTTATCTCGGGGGGATACCAACTACCAAACCTACCCCAATAGTCGTTGGAGGTTCACTTGAGGATATGGTAAAACATGACCTTAAAGCTGAAGAGGAAGCTATTGAGATGTACAGGAAGATCATTGCAATAGCCGCACAAAGAGAGGATTCAACCACAAGATTGCTCTTTGAAGAGATACTCACTGATGAGGAAGAGCACAAACACTTATTCACAATTCTCTTGAAGTGACCTCAAGAGAACACATATTTTTTTGAATAATAGGTACCATATATTCTTTTTCCTTTTATATTATTATTTTAACCCCTTTATTTCGTCTGGAGAAATTAAATAATTAACATAATTATGATGATGGTTTTCTCAAGATATGTTTGCTCTTCTGCTTTTGATTCCTTAAATAATTATAAGATTTTCGTTGATTGAGACCCGCATAATTAAATTTATTGTATTCGAATAATAACCACACCATTATTTCCGATGGAATTGAATCAAGGAATATTTAAATACGATTTGATAGATAAATTCATACAAACACTTACATTATTAACAAATAATCTGAAAGAATATGGAAATTGAAGCTAAAATGCGTTTGATTGAAAAAACAATAGCAGATAGAGTTAGTGTTATTATTGCTTTTTCAGGAGGGGTAGATAGTTCTGTACTTGCCGCCCTTGCATATAGGGCACTGGGGGATAAGGCGGTCGCAGTCACGGCTGATTCACAGACACTCTCTCAATTGGAGCTTGAAGGTGCAAAAAATGTTGCAAAAGAGATAGGGATCAAGCACAAGGTCATCACTTACGATGAACTAGGTGAACCTGGTTTTGCCAATAATCCTGTGGACAGGTGTTATTATTGTAAAAAAGGCCTTATTCGAGAGCTTAAAAAAATCGCCAAAAAACATAATATAAAAAGTATCATAGAAGGAACGAATTTTTCTGACCTGAAAAACCACAGGCCTGGTCACAGGGCAGTAATAGAAGAAGAAGTCTATAATCCGTATATTGAATTTAAAGTCACAAAGGAAGAGATCCGTGAGATGGCACGTATACTTGGCTTATCTATCGCCAATAAACCTTCCATGGCATGTCTTTCTTCACGTTTCCCTTATGGGCAAAAAATTACGGCAGATGCACTGGTGAGGGTAGGAATGGCTGAAAATTATCTTCATTCACTTGGGTTTCAGGTCGTTCGAGTCCGTGATCATGCTGGAATTGCCCGTATAGAGATCATGCCTGGAGAAATGGAATATTTGCTCGAAATAAGAGCCAATGTCCAGGTTAAACTCAAAGAACTGGGCTTCTTGTATATAACGCTTGATCTTATGGGTTTCAGAAGCGGCAGTATGGATGAAGTGTTATCAGGGAATTACCGATCCTGAATTTCTAAGTTTGGGTAATGTTTGGGAAAAAACTTATTAAGCTAATCACTATTATCATTAAATGGTGGTATAGGAAAGCAGGTTGGGTGGGTGGTCTTAAATATGATACTGAAGGTAAAAATTAGACCTTCTTTACTTTAGTAGAGTCGCAAGATGGACATCTTACTTTCTTTCCAATTCCTCGAAAATTGGAATTACAGTCTATGCATTGATAATCCTGTGTGATGAAGTTTCCTTCCTCCAACTCAACACTTACCGATGATTCTGCAAAGCACATTTATTCACCTCTTTTATGTTCTATTTATTTTAAACCTAAATAATGTTAAGCATGATAATATTCACTGCTTGCGCGCTGCTGAACGGGTGAGCCACATGGTTCCTGCCCAGGTACACCTACCGCATCTGCACGGCACTGCCTGCACAGCCTGAACTGGGGCAGGAATTCTTCTGCTATAGTTCTTGCGATCGTAAGTTCGTCGCATTCCGGGGGTCTTTCCTTTTCGAAATTATGAAGCGGTATCATAGGGATGATATTCATGATTATTGCGCCATTTTCCGCGGCTTTTTTTGCAACTTCTTTTACCTGTTCAAAATTGATCTCAGGAATCAACACAAAATTTACTTTTACATTCAATCCTGCTTCTGCAGCTTTCTTTACACCCTCGAACTGCTTTTCTATAAGGAGTTTTGCACCTTCTACGCCCCTATAGGTCTTATCATGGTAGCGAACAAATGCATATATTTTTGCTCCGACTTCAGGATCAACGGCATTTATCGTAACCGTTACACTTGTCACTCCCGCATTTACAAGATCATCCACTTTTTCAGATAGCAAAAGACCATTGCTTGCCACGCATTTTATAAGATCTGGATATTTTTCATTCACAAGTCGCATGGTCTCAAGGGAATCTTCATTAGCAAGAGCTTCCCCTGGTCCTGCTATACCCACAACCTTCAGGTTGTCCATTTCCTTAACGTATTTATCTACTCTTACAAGGGCTTCGCGAGGATTCAAAATACTTGCGGCTACACCAGGCCTGTGTTCACATTTATCAAGTTTCCTGATACAGTAATTACACTGGATATTACAGCGCGGAGCCACAGGTAAGTGGATCCTCGCCGTTGTGAAATGAGCTTTTTCATTATAGCACGGGTGAGCGCTCGTAAGATGAGCGAATTTTGAGCCAATGTTGCCCCAGCGTTCTTGTTTCATTTTATTTCCTCATTTTATTCGTAACTGTACGAACATAATATTGGAGCCAATACTATATAGGTATTTTCCCAAATATGATCTTATATGCTATTATATTTTCTCGAACATTTCCTTGCCTACTATGCCTACACCCGTCTTCATTCTTTTAATTAAAGAAAATATAAAGATTACCATCAAAAGGAAAAATGATGAGAAACCCGGTATATTTTTACCTGGCGTATATTGAATACCATCGATAGTTCCTTTTACCGAAGCCATTTCTATAACAGGGGGTTTGACCTTTCCTTTTCCGAATAATAAGTCTGAAAGTTCCTGTGAAGCTGAAACATAATTGAGCCTGACATCCACACTCAATGGATATCTTGCATCCTGGGGAAGTGCAAATGAAAAATTCTCTTCAGAATATCCCTTTGGTGGTATCCTGTTATCAAGAAGTATTTTCTCTGCCAGCCAGACTTTTTCAGTAGGCTTACCCTGCGCATCACCGAATACGGTATGATACTTTATTGCATCATGATCAATATATCCATCGGCATCAATTTTACCGGACTCAAAGATCGTTTTACCTGATACATCTTTTGCCTCAATTTCAAGCCAGATCTGTCTTGCTTCAGTTAGCCCTGTGGGAAGTTTATGACCAGCACCAATATTGGTGACCTTCACAATTAGATCCATAGATTTATTATCCTCTTTCTTTTTGAATTTGATGATCTCGATCTTGGCAGCTGATCGTAACCGTTCTTTTGCAAGCCGCTCATGTTCAGGCGAACCTAACAATTCCGGAAGCATAGCATTTCCTCCAACGATATAATGTGTATAAATATGTTCTCGCATAGGTGCTCCTGCTGCTGCCCGCCCTTTATTTGCTTTGAACATGGTCACACCCGGTGTCATATGACAGTCCTGGCACACTGTAGTCTCATTATAAGGTCCTTCTTTCCATTCAGAGTATGTATTTTCAAGAACCAATCCATTGAATGGATGATAAACATCATGGCACATGCCGCAGAATTCTGATCTTGTATGAAGCTGGGAATATTCGATCTGATGAAATGTTGAATAATCAGAGTCATCAAATGGTCCTCTTTTTATCTTTCCTGGCGATGATATGAATGCGCCATTTCCAATACCGCTTGAAGCATTGACCGTATGGCAAAAATCACAGCTAATGCCTTTTTCGGATATCTCACTTACTTTATAGTTATCAGCTGAAGGTATATTTCCAGAAAGGAAATCGATCGGTACATGGCATTTTGAGCAGAAAGGATCAAAAGTCCGATTCATTTCCTTGCTTACCATAATAAAGAGTTTTTCATAGACCGGATCCTTATGGGAATTTGAATGCATTGAACCATTCCACTGAGCATATATCTCAGTATGACACCCACCACAGACTTCAGGCTGGGTAAAATCTGAAGGCTGGATGGCAATTGCATCATATCCAAACATTACAATAAATATACAGAACAATGTTATTTTTGTTATTGCACTTATGAATTTAACCTGCATTATCTCCTCTTTCTTAAAGAAAAATTATATTTGTTCCCTATAAAGCCATCGATTTGGAATTACCAAAAGCTATTATTTCATTACATCAAATAAGCATTATCAAAATTAACTAATGGAGAAAACTAATGACAAATATTGAATTAGCAGCTGGAGTATATTGGGTCGGTGCGATCGACTGGAATTTGCGGGATTTCCATGGATACACTACTTCGCGTGGAGCAACTTACAATGCATATCTTATTGTTGAAGGAAAAATAGCGCTTGTGGATACTGTAAAACATGGTTTTGCGGATGACATGCTAGACAGGATAAAGGAGATCATAGACCCTGCAAAAATAGATTATGTTATTTCAAACCATGTTGAAATGGACCATTCAGGTTCCCTTTCAAAAATAATGAGAATTGTCCCGAATGCCCAGGTAATTTGCACTGAAAAAGGAAAGGAAGGTCTGATCAGGCATTTCGGGGGAAATTGGAATTATAGGACAGTTAAAACTGGAGATGAACTAAAACTTGGAAAAAAGACCCTTTTCTTTTTAAGTACACCAATGATGCACTGGCCAGATAATATGATGACATACCTCAAAGAAGATAAGATCCTGCTCTCAAATGATGGTTTTGGACAGCATCTTGCTTCTTCATTCAGATTCGATGAAAATGTATGCAGCCTCATGGGATACGAATGCGATACTGTGATGGATGAAGCAGCCAAGTATTATGCGAATATCCTCATGCCATTTGGAAGCATAATTGTCAAAAAGATCGAGGAAGTCCAGAAATTAGGGGTAGAAATAAAGATGATCGCCCCTTCCCATGGAATGATATGGAAAGATCCAGGAAAGATAATCAATGCATATCTTAGATGGGGAAAGGGTGAAACAAAACAAAAAGTGCTTGTAATCTATGATACAATGTGGAATAGCACTGAGACGATGGCCAAAGAGATCGTCAAGGGTGCAGCAGATTCAGGTGTAGAAGTGACACTATTCAACATTCGAAAGACCGACTGGAGCGAAATAGTAAAAGAAGTTCTGGAAGCTAAGGCGATAGTTATCGGTTCTCCAACCCTGAACAATGGCATGTTCCCGACTGTTGGTGGATTCTTAACATATCTTATGGGACTTCGCCCTAAGAACAAAATATGGGCAACGTTTGGTTCTTATGGCTGGGGGGGCGGCGGTGTTAAGGCTGTCAATGAAAAATTGAAATCTACTGGATATGAACCTGTAGAATCGATAGAAGTGAATTTCAGGTCTGATGAGCAAGACCTATTGAAATGCTATGCTCTGGGGGAAAAGATCGCTTCAATGGTAAAGTCGTCCTAACGCAGTTGCATAAGCTGCGGTCTTAGAAAATATAACTTGTAGCGAAGGCAGTCCTTGAAATCTTTTCCTTTGAAATCACAAATTTCAAGGTCTGCTGCTGTGCATTTCTCATCTGAGCAATAGTTGCAATTTTCAAATGGCATAAGTTTGATCAATCTTATATTAGATATACATAATATCTTTTTCGGTTAGACCCTATTTTCCCACAATTCGGATCAGGTTCCCTTTTCCATTTTTTATCTTGATGATCTTCCCTCTGTCCTTCATTTGTGATAGAATAGTGCTTACCCTGGATTTTGACAGGCCGATCTCATTTATTATATCGGATTGAGATGCTTCGCCTCCTGACCTTAAAAGAAATCGCTCTATCATTTCTTCATATTTCATGTCCTCTATCTTCAGGGTTTCAGGAGAGGGCAATGGATCTTCCGGAAAAATTTGTTTTTTTCTTTTCCTGGTGTATAAAATGAAAGCCGCAAATGCTCCAATTATCACCAAAGCAAAATAGAACCACTGTGCTGTGCCTGAGCGCACCAGCACAAGAGCTGGCTCACCCCGGTTAAAGTTTCGATAAAGTGACCCGTCCCAGATCAACCGGGTGCCATCCCGCTTATCGAAAATAGGTGAAGTGCTTTCCACCTCATAACCATCAGGTATTTTTATAACCAGCACATTATCCTGCGAAAGCACCATCCCTTCAGAAAAAGAATCACCTAAAAAGATCTTGCTGTTTTCCAAACGAGAAAAATTTAACCATTTGAAACTATAACGGACAATACCATAAGAATCTGAAGGACTTTTTGCAGTATCATATATTATCTTAAAATCCTCTGCTTTCATAGAACGGCCTGAAACCTTCTGTGCAGAATCCACGAACCATTCCATCCTTTTTCCAAAATCAAGAAGTTCTTGCTGGTTTTCTGCCTGCGCAGTCTTTATGAACTCTTCCCAGTCACCTATATCGGTCTGATTCGTTAGAGGGAACCTTTTTTCCATAGTCCATATTGCGTCAGTGTTGTCATGGACCTCAACAGTGATAAGCGCCTGACCTGCAGCTATATGAGCCCACAAAATTAAAAAAAATAAAAAAAGGGAAATTTTTTTCATATGCCTGACATTTTGCAGCAAAGGTATTAAATTTTACTTAATTCTTGCCATTTCCCTTATTTTTCTGCCCGTTGTTATTGTTTTTTACACTTTTATCGTTGGGTTCTTCCATATTCCCTATACTCTTCTTATCAATATTCTTTGCATTATTTATCTTTTCAATGTCATTCTTCACATTATTTGTCTTCTTTTCGTCATTCTTCTTATCGCTTATCTTTCGATCCTCTTGTCGCTCTATTTCGGATATCTTTTTAAATTCTTTTTCAGACTCGTTATCTTTGATGTCCTTTGCAATATTTGCATATCCTTTTGCAAGTTTTGAGTTATATTTTGCGTCTCGCTGAACCTGTTTCATTGCCGCAACATACTCTTCTACTGTGATATTTCCTGCTTTGAATTCTGTTCTGAGGGCCTGGCGGGTCATCTGTCGTTTAGCTATTTCGTCATGAAGCTGGTTTACTTTGCGGGCTGCATAATCAGATTTGCCATTGTCTTTTGCGATCTTATATTTGAATATCCTTATCTTAAGATCAGTCACATGATTCTCAAGTGATTCATCAATTAGATCAAAGAGATTTCCTCCGCTGTATGCGCCTTCACGGTAAACATTTACATACCACCTGAATTCAACTCTGGAGTCTGAGTTATTCCCTTTGAAGTTAACCGTATGTACACCCAGGCTGCTGTTATTCCATGTGTGGGTATAGAAATATGTGTTGCCATCATCGTCTCCTAGAACTGGTTGTCCATCAACGCTCCAGTTGTAAGTACTCATAGATTCAACAGTGGTAATTGAGTATTCTATCGTTTCGTTTAAGGTACCATTCACTTCAACATAGTCAACTATCTGTGGATACCATGAAGTGATAACAGGTGCTCCCGCAAAATGCGCTTGCACTACCAGCATCTTATTGGCTGAGTTATCTGAAGAGATATTATAATAAATATTGATATGAATAGATGACTCATTATTTGTTTTCATATTTAATATAAAATCGATTGTTTCTGAGGAATTGGGTCTGATCAATAAAGAACCAGTCCAGTTTCCCGACGCTATTGAGTTCTCTGAAACATTGATTTTATTGACCGTTATTGAATCATTTATCGATTCATTTCCGATATTATTAATTATTATTCCAAGGGTATCATCCTTTGCAACACTGAAGTTAGAAGTATAGTTCAGTGTTAGATTATATCCGGAAATGTCTGTCTGTATCCATGATACTACATTAGAAGCGCTGGCTGGCAGTACCAGGGCGCTTAATAAGATAAACATTAGAATCTTTTTCATTAATTTCACCTTAACTAATACATTACTACAATTCTAATAAACACTTCGGGAGTTCTGGAGTTCTTTATGGTTTATTAAAACTTTATGATTGGTTTTTTATTAGTTTCAGGGTGTAAAAGATGCTATTTTAGTTTCAAAAAGAATTATATTCGATTTTTTATTGAGAATTAATAAAAAAAAATATATCCCAGAATTTAAATCGGGAATCAAGGGATATGATCCTAAAATCAGGCCATCACTAAAAAAAAGATTATTTCTTGAATTCAGTATAACCGCATTTTCCACATGAACTACGATTCTTGTGTTCACCGAGGAATACGCCAGGTCCACACCTGGGGCATGATGGTTTTATCTTTTTTGCTTTATTTGCGCTTATTTCATAAAATTTGTTGATTGCCATTATGATCTCCCATTCTCAAGCCTGAGGTGCTGGTTCTGCTGGTGGTTTTGAAACTGCAGCCTGTTCCTGTCCTTCTACAACCTTTGGTGCGTCCCTTGTGATAAGATGCTCGTGAGAGATCTGTTTCAGGCGTTCTTCAGTCTGGTAGAGGCAAGCTTTTGCCATCATTTCCTGTTTGCCATATATTGTGCCAAGATGCTCGATCACAATAAGTTCAGGCTTTGAATTGAGAAGAGCTGCAAGCTTATTCTTCAACTCGATCCTTGAGGCCGTAGTTTTATTCTTTACTGAGACAGATATCTCCCGTCTTTTTAACAGTGGATTTGTTTTATCTTTTATGATCTGGATTTCCATTATTATTTCTCCTTGCATTTCATTTTATTAAGGAATGATTGTATTTCTTGCTTCTTCTCAAGTGTAACTCGAACAAGTACCGCCCCTTTGTCAGGCAAACCATATATAATTACTGATGAGATAGGAGCCATCGCGATCGCAGGAAGAGCTGCCAGGTCTTCTTCTCCACGAATGAATATCTGTACCGGTGTGTCAGATCCCATTGCTTTTTCAGTCTCATGTAACAATTCTTCCGTAATTATTCCCGGAGGATTTTCTATAGATATTATCTTAAAATGAGCGTGACGCGTGCCTTTCATTACCATATCAGATGCAGGGCTTCGTTTTGTCCTGTCATCAACAAAAGAAATGTCAGGCACTAATCCTTCGCTCAGGATATTAAATGTTACAATGTCACCTACAGTGATCAACAGCGCGTAATCATTCAAATTCCTGATGATCTCCTTTGTAGTCTCGACCCCGTTCCCGGGATAAAGGACCCCATGGAGTTTTCGAAGTTCATCGCGTAACTCCACAGGCAGGTAGTATTTTTTCAAGTTACCTTACCTTCAAAGCATACTCTCCAGGTAATTTTACACTAAGTTTTTTTGCGATCTGTGATTTTTCGGGATCAATTATAACGACATAACCGCTCCAATCATTTGTGAGCGATGACGAATTGCAATATGAGCACACCTGGCTTTTCTTAACGATCCTGTGACATTCCCGGCATACATTATCAGGCATTTATGTTCCCTCTGGTTTTTTTTCTTCGACTTTTTCAGGTTTTGGGGTGTCCTCTTTCTTTTTCTTCTTTGCTTTTCCTTTCTCTTCCGATTCTTCTTTAGGCTTTCGAGCTTCCTCCAGCCATTCGAGCTTGCCAAGGGTATGCTGGCGCATCGTAAGGCCGATCTTGCTATCTCTTGGTTCACGCTCATTCAGGCTTACAGCTATTATTCTTGCCCTGATATGGTCTCCTTCTGTTATTGAACGACCTGACTCTTTTGTAATGAGCCGTGAATTTTTCTCATCATAACTCACGAATTCATCAGTAAGCTGGCTCACATGCACAAGACCGTCAAGCGGCCCGATTCCAAGGAAAACACCGAACTGGACAACCTCAACAACGCTACCTTCAATGATCTCCTGGAGTTCTGGCATAAAAGTCAAAGCGTCAAAAGTTGCATCATAATATACTCCTCCGTCCCCGGCCAGTATATGTCCTTCACCAACTTCTATAATATCCTTGATCGCAACTATTGCACCGATCCTCTTGTCAACAAGTCCCTCAAGCTTTTCCCGCAATGCAAGTTTTACCGCTTCTTCAACCGGTTCACCGAGTAACTCAGGTGCAATTCTCACCGTATCTGCTAATCTCATTTTCTTATACATCTAAATCCTCTTAAAAAGATATTAAATAACTAAACGAGTTCTATCTCGAAGATACACAATAGTAACTCCCTTACTACATAATCTTTTCTTTAATTCGGCATCATTCGTAAGAACTGACGCTTTCATTTTAATTGCCATTTCAAATATCGCATCATCTGCGAATCCATTTTCTTCTATTATAGTGCAGCGGGATAATAATGATAACGCAAGTTTTGCTGCCATTTTATCTTTACCGCGCCCTGAAGCCCTGACCTTTTCAAGTTCCCGGACACAGGCGCCTGCAACAATATAAGAATCATAACCCAATTGTTCAAGTTCTGAAAAAATATCCAGTCCGAATTGACCCGGGATCATTAAACCATTTGTATCAATGATCACTATATTTTTCATTTGAATTCTTTCAATACACCTGAACCGATAAGTCTCCAGCGGGCACCGACACGCCTGCTCATTGCGATATGTGATCCTTTGTCCGCACATATGGGTCTTTTGAGCTTGACTTCAGCATCAAATTGTCTTGCGCTGGTAACAACCCCAATTGTAGTTGCAGTACCGATATTGAGCATTAAAGGTTCATTTGAACGTATAGGCTCAACTGCGGATTCATCATTCACACCGACTACCCTTTCCAGGAGTTTTGTTTCCATAATGAACCCTTCGATAGTAGGCGGTAATTTTCCAGGAAGACCGGCTACCTGTCCAACAAGGGAGTCGCTCTTTGTAATGGATGGATCAAGTTTTGTGCCAACACCAATAAGACCTCCTGGTCTTGCTTCTGTCAGTTCTTCATTTCCTGCATGTATGGATGTTATCACTGTTTTGATTGGAACCCATTTTACAGTTCCTCCACTTTCTACTTTCCTTCCCGGACGCATCTCTATATTATCACCAGGATGGAACACACCGCAGTTCAAAGACCCACCGATAGCTCCACCTTTTAGTTTTTCAATGTTCGTCCCTGGTTTATTTATATCAAATGACCTGGCCACGAACATCAATGGCGGCTGGTCAAGTTCATGCGAAGGTGTTGGGATGTATTTTTCGATAGCCTCGACGATCAGATCAAGGTTTGCATTCTGCTGCGCTGAAACCGGGATGATAGGCGCATTTTCAGCAACTGTCCCCTTTACGAAAGCTTTTATCTGGTTGTAATTCTCGATAACTTTTTCACGTGTTACAATGTCGATCTTGTTCTGAATGATTATAATATTCTTTATGCCCAGGATGTTCAAAGCCATTAGATGCTCTTTTGTCTGGGGCTGCGGGCAATTTTCATTCGCCCCAATGACAAGAAGAGCTCCGTCCATGAGGGCTGCACCTGATAACATGGTAGCCATCAGCGTTTCATGCCCCGGGGAATCAACAAAGGATATTGCACGAAGTACCTCGGTTTTTGCCCCACATTTCTCACATTCTTTTTTTGTTGTAAAACAATCGGGATCCGGGCAAACAGGACATTTCATCAACACGATGTCGGCATAACCAAGCCGTATTGATATCCCTCGCTTTATTTCTTCACTGTGTTTGTCTGTCCAGGAACCAGAAAGCGCCTTTACAAGCGTTGTCTTGCCGTGGTCAACATGCCCTACTATGCCAATATTTACTACAGGTTGCAATGAAATCCTCCGAAAATGATGTCCTTACATTAGGCTCTTGGTATTTAATGGCTTTTACACCATCAATTTTCCCAGAACAACTCCAGCTCCACAAAAAAGCAAGCTCAGAAGGATGTTTACCCAAAAAACACGAAACTCCTTTCGTTCAAGGAAGCAAAAACTTTCATAGCTAAAGGTAGAAAATGTAGTAAATCCCCCAAGTAAACCAGCATCTGCAAAATGCGGCCATGGATTTGGGCCAAATGTGATCATGGAGAGGATCAATGAACCTGTAAAATTTACAAGCAGCGTTCCTGTTGGAATGTCCCGATAAACCGGATATAGCCCCGAAACAAGATAACGCAACAAAGCACCTATCGCTCCTCCAGTTCCTGCCAATAGTACTGGCATCAGGTTCATGATCCCAGCCTCTTTATTGCAATGGCCCGCCCAATAAAAACCGAAACAAGACAGAAAAATACGTTTGCAAGAACATTCATTGCAGCCATAGAACCCGAAAATTGAATGGTCTGAACAATGAATGCTGAGAAAGTCGTCAGACCCCCGCAAAAACCAATACCTAAAAGATAACGCTCACGTTCACTGAAAAAACCAAACTCTGCAGCATACATCAGGAAACCGAGGATCAAACTGCCGCTGATATTTACCAATAAAATACCTGTTGCACCGGGGATAGACAACGACAGGATCTCCCGGATCGCAGAACCAAGAAAACCTCCGATCAAAATATATAAGAACCTGGTTTTTTCCATTTCCTGCTCAAATCACCACTTTCCAGACCTTATAATTGATATCAAAAGACCCACGCCCAGAAATCCTGCAATTAAGAAACCCATGATGCCCAGGAATGGTACTCCAAAGAGACTGGGCGACATTCTTGACTGGATGATAAGAGAAGAACCTACAATTAATGCTGCGATTATCATGCTAAAAGACAACCTGTTGCTTATAATATCCAATTCTTCCACAAGTCCGTCAAGACCAAGGTGTTCGAGTTCAAGCTTTAATGTCCCTTTTTCTGCTTTTGAAAGTAGATGATTCACTCTCCTGGGGAAGTTTTTCATCAGACGGAATAGATCAGATATCATTTTTTCAGCCTCTCTGAAAATATGGGAGGCTTTTGCCCTGTCATTTAGCATTTTCTTGACATATGTTTCTGTTAATTCGCCAAAATTATGTTCAGGGTCGAGCTTTCTGCTGATCTCTTCCCTGATTATTAATGTTTTTGACAAAAGCATTATATTCGTGGGTACTCTTCCCCTTGTTCCTGCAAAAATATTGACCAGATCTTGAAGGAATGCAGCTGGATCAATAAATTTGCTTGAAAGATCATAATACTTTACCAATAATTCTTCCAGTTTTATTTTCAACAGCGGGCTTTCACTTCCGATATCGCTGATAAGTCCAAGTTCTGTAAGGGCTTCGATGAGGACATCAATATCATTTAATTGTATAGAAATTATGAGATTGGCAAGATTTTCACGAAGGAGCGGATCAATATGTCCTGCCATCCCAAAATCAAGGAATATTATTTTTCCCTCAGGTGAAACAAGAATGTTGCCAGGATGCGGATCAGCATGATAAAAACTATCTTCAAAGATCATTTTCAAATAAGCGTAGGAAAGATCAACGGAAATTTTCCTGAGGTCCAAACCTCGCGCTTTGATCTTTTCAATATCAGTGATCTTTATGCCCTCAAGGAATTCCTGGCAAAGGACATGCTTTGTCGTGTATTTCCAGAACATTCCAGGGATAATGACTGTATCACTGTCCTTGAAATTCAAGAAAAACTTGTCTGCATTCTGGGCTTCATGAGTATAATCGATCTCAAGCCTGATTATGCGCGAAAATTCATCCACAAAACCCACAGGATTAAAGAATTTGCTTTCTTTTATGTGTTTTTGGGCAAATCTTGCCATACTCATTAAAATGGAAAGGTCAGTTTCGATAATATCCTCAATACCTGGCCTCATTACTTTTACCGCCACTTCTTCACCTGTCAATAAAGTAGCAAGATAGACCTGGCCTATGGAGGCCGAAGCTATTTGTTCAGGGTTGAATTTAAGGAAGATATCTTCGATCCTTTTCCCCCCCAATTCTTTCTCTATAACTTTCCTGGCTTTTGGAAATTCAAATGGCTGGACATTATCCTGGAGTTTTTCGAATTCATTTATATACTCCCGGGGGATCAGATCATGCCTTGTACTCAATATCTGGCCGAATTTAATAAAAGTCGGGCCAAGTTCTTCCAGAGCAAGGCGCAATCTTTGTGCTTCTGAAAGCAGGAGCATTTGTTCCTTGAGAGGTCTGGGTCCGAATAGTTTTTCACGAATAGATCTAAACGGACGAAGTCCAAACCTGTCAACAAGATATCCAAAACCATGTTTGACCATTACGTCAACGATCTGGCGGTATCGCCTGACGTAAGCGTATTGATTATCAAGCAAGTTCAAGATATTTTATCCTGGATGAATTATTTTTTAGATAGCGACTGGATCATTTTTTCAAGCTTTTCTATCTTCTTTTCAAGAGCTGTGATATCACTTTTCATGACCACACCGCTCTGTTTGAAAGTTTCTTTTACTCTCTCATTGATCTTATCTTCAAGTTCATGGATCTGCTTCTCTCTTTCAGATAGAAGTTCGTTCACGAATTTTTTTCCTTCTTCCCTGCTCAGTTCTCCCTTTTTTATCATTTCAGCCGAGAATTCTTCGACTTTTTCCTGAGTAAGGGATATCACGCCTATACCGAACAAACTCATTTTGCGAAACATTTCTGACATTTCTGACATGTTAGCCTCCTTTTAGATTCCGGAGCGCAGATTTGTTATAACGCCCCGATATGAAATTGATGCCCAATCTCTTAATGAATAATATGGTATCATTGCTATAAAAACTTTTATTAAATAAGATACAAAGTTTGGGTTTAAATTAATGGTCTATTTCTGGATAGCTTGGTAAGGATACAGTAAACACCTTTTTTGGAGAGTTTCAAATTCCAACTTTAACTAAAAGGATAAGCTTATTTCTTTTGATTCCTTAAATGGGTGATTAAATGAAATTGATCTTTAGCGGCATAGTGATCCCGATCTCCACGATCGACTGGTATGGCAGGTCTGTAAGTGTAATCTTTTTTAATGGATGTAATTTTAAATGCCTGTATTGTTCAAACAATAACTTCATAAAAGTGGCCAACCAGCGCATAGAGCCTTTGTACAAAGGCGGCAACGTCATGGAGATACAGGAGATCGAAAAAATGATCCTGGATGCAAAGAGCTTCATAAGCGCGGTTGTATTTTCCGGAGGAGAACCAACGACCCAGTATGATTCACTGGAACATCTGGCGCGTTTCTCAAAAAAGCATGGGTTGCTGGTCGGTATAGAGACGAACGGGTATTATCCTGAACGGCTTTCAAAGCTCATAGAGCTAAAACTCCTTGATAAAATCTTCCTTGACGTTAAAGCTCCGCTTGATGATGCACAGAAATACAGTAAGATAACAGGGGGAAAAGATGATGCCGCGGAGCGCGTCCGCAAGTCACTGGAACTTGAAAATGTTGATATTGAAGTAAGGACAACTGTTTTTAAAGCATATTCGGATGTGCTGGGAATTGCAAAGGATCTTGAGGGAAAAAATTGTACTTATGTTATCCAGCAGGGTCTTCCTGAAAATGCTCCTGAAGGTGAGATACGCAAGGATAGCGCTTTTACAAGGGAAGAAATGATAGCTCTGGCCAGAAGCATAGATTTCTTGAAGGATATCAGGATCAGGACAAAAGAGAAAGGTGAAGAAATAATTATTGCCCCCATACCCTCACAATCTATTTTATCTAATAAACTATCCAGAACCCGATGAAAACAGATCGTTTTTCTGGATATGGTGAAATAATAATAGCCGCAATACTCTGGAGCCTTGCGGGTATTTTCGCAAAACAGATAACAGGGATGTCTGCCCAGAGCATCATTTTTTACAGGGTCAGTTTCGCGTTCATAATCTTTTTCTTTGCTCTTGTGATGACTGGAAAACTCAATATTTTGAAACTTCGAGAGAAAAGATCATATTTGTTCCTCTTTTCGATATTGCAGATGGCAACAATGGTCGCTTATTTCATATCCATCATGAACGCCTCAGTCTCGATCGCTGTACTCTTACTATCCACAGCTCCAATTTATATTACGATATTTTCTCCCTGGCTCTTAAAGGAAAAGATCAGGACAAAAGGGATTATTGCTCTTGTTCTCTCTCTTGCAGGTATACTTCTGATAGTTGATCCCGGAAAACTTGATTTCAAACCTTTTTCTATAGGCATTTTAGCAGGAATTGCATCAGGAATATTCTACGCTTTTGAGGTAATGACATCAAAATATGTCAGCTCAACATATTCCGGCTATACCCAGGCATTCTGGAGCTTCCTGATCGCCACCATAATTCTTATCCCCGTTGGGATCGTCCCGCTTGAAGTGGTTTCCAGCAATCTGATTTATCTTTTAATTCTTGCTATATTCCCGACGATACTTGCTGTATCATTATATTTTAATGGATTGAAAAAAGTAAAAACACAAAGCGCAAGTATTCTGGGGTTGATCGAACCGATAAGTGCCGTATTCTTTGCGGTAATTATTCTTGGTGAGAATATCTCAAATCTTGAAATAACAGGAGGAGCACTTATATTGATAGGCGCTGCATTAGTTACGACAGATAGATGAATAATATTATTTATGAATGTTATCTTGAAGCAGGCAAGATCGCATCAAAAGTCCGAAAAGAAACCCTCCCCAGGATAAAAGAAGATATACCACTCCTTGAGATCGCGGAATTTGTAGAAGAAAGGATAAAAGAACTAGGAGCAAAACCTGCATTTCCCTGCAATATTTCAATAAATGAAATTGCATCCCATTACACACCACAGGATAATCAGCCGGTTTTTAAAAAAGGCGATGTCGTCAAATTAGACATCGGCACCCACATAGAAGGCTATATCGCAGATACTGCCGCTACTGTTGAAGTCAGGTCAAACGATCACTCTTTGTTGATACAGACCTCAGATGAGGCCTTAAAAAATGCCATCAGACATGTGAAGAATGGGGTGGAAACCAGCCAGATCGGAAAAATAATTGAAACCACTATAAATAACCGGGGATTTAATACCATAAAAGATCTGACCGGCCACAACCTGGAAAGATATAACCTGCATGCTGGCGTTTCAATCCCCAATTATAAAAGTTTCTTCAGTCATTCCATCAAAAAGGACACAGTCCTTGCGATAGAACCTTTTACAACCTATGGCAGAGGGAATATCAAGCATGGAAAACCATTTATTTTTGCGATCAGTAATAAGTGCAAAGGAAAGACCACACAAGATATCACAAAAATATTCGAATCTCTTCCTTTTACACCGCGATGGATCCCAGAGATCAAAATGAAAGAACTGAAAGGAACACGGGAATATTTTGAATCAATAGAATCGGATGGTAAAATAGTCGCCCAAACAGAACATACGGTTATTGTAAACGAAGAAGATTGTGAAATAATAACCTGATTGATCTTCATTGGTCATCGGTTAAGGATTCTTACTTACTCTATCAATATCGTTTTTAACTAATTTGTAGCATTTTATAAAATTATACATCTATATATAATTATTTTATTAACACTGAAGATTCTTTCTTTAATATACAAAGAACATATTAATTTTTAACATAAACGTAATGTATCGAAGCATTTAAGTCCTATGCATGCATATATTACTTAAAAATTCTAATTTCAATGTATTAAAAATATGCACAGGATGAATTGCATGAGAAACA